>VSOB01000014.1 GCA_009774625.1 Lachnospiraceae bacterium | reverse complement strand
CCGGCAAGACCGCTGGAAGCCCATCACGAACGGCAAAAGGAACAGTACGCCAGCAATCCCGACATTGACACCAGCCGGAGCAAGTACAATTTCCACATCGTCAAGCCGGAGGGCAGGTACTACCACTTTATACAGAACCGTATTGAACAGGCAGGCTGCCGTACCCGTAAGGACAGCACCCGGTTTGTGGATACGCTGATTACCGCCAGCCCGGAGTTTTTCAAAAAGAAATCCCCAAAGGAGATACAGGAATTTTTCCAGAGGGCGGCTGATTTCTTAATCGGGCGGGTAGGAAAAGAAAATATCGTATCGGCGGTGGTACACATGGATGAGAAAACGCCCCACCTGCATTTGGTCTTTGTCCCGCTGACAGAGGACAACCGCCTGTGTGCAAAGGAGATTATCGGGAACAGAGCCAACCTCACAAAATGGCAGGACGATTTTCACGCCTATATGGTGGAGAAATATCCCAACTTGGAGCGTGGGGAAAGCGCCAGCAAGACAGGCAGGAAGCATATCCCTACCCGGCTGTTCAAGCAGGCGGTCAATCTCTCCAAACAAGCAAGAGCCATTGAAGCCACGCTGGACGGAATCACCCCGTTCAACGCCGGAAAGAAGAAAGAGGAAGCCCTCTCCCTGCTGAAAAAGTGGTTTCCGCAGATGGAAAACTTCTCAGGGCAGCTCAAAAAATACAAGGTCACGATAAACGACCTTTTGGCAGAAAATGAACAGTTGGAAGCCAGAGCCAAAGCCAGCGAAAAAGGCAAGATGAAAGATACGGTGGAACGGGCAAAGCTGGAAAGCGAGCTGAAAGACATTCAGCGGCTGGTAGAACGTATCCCGCCGGAAGTGCTGGCAGAGCTGAAATGGCAGTCCCACAATCGTGGGCGTGAACTTTGACAAAAGTTATATGGTACTATTTTCCGCTTTGTTCTCATAGATATGGACAAAGAGCAAAGCACAAGGGGGAGGTGGAAGCTCTGCTGTGAAAAAGCAAAAATTAAACTATCGGTTTCATAATCCTAATTCTGCGGCAGAGACCGCCGAATACTTGCTGAAAATCCTAATTGAAGCAAATACGGAAAAAGTACAGTCGGCTATTCAAGAAGCCGCAACCGCACCAGATGATACCGAAGAAAAATTAGACGAGGGACACTCTGCGTGAGCGGAGTGTCTTTTTTTCATGGTTGAAAACGCTGGCTTTATGTGATAATATTAAGATGTAACAGAACGATTTAATTTTAACAGAGAGGTTTCGCCATGAATATAGCTGCTTACTGCCGTGTTTCCACCGATAAGGCTGACCAGATCAACAGCCTGGAAGCACAGAAAGAGTTTTTTTCTGAATACACAAAACGCACAGGGGACACCTTAGTAAGATTGTATGCAGACGAGGGTATTTCTGGAACCAAAATAAAAAACCGAAAAGAATTTTTACGCATGATGGCAGATGCCGAGCATGGGTTGTTTGATATGGTCGTAGTCAAGGATATTTCTCGCTTTGCCAGAAATACCGTTGACCTTTTGCAGAATGTCCGCAAGCTGAAATTTTTGGGAATTGAAACGCAGTTTTTGACCGCCAACATGGCCAGTATGGGGAACAGTGAATTTGTGCTGACGATTTTTGGAGCATTGGCACAGGAGGAAAGTGCGAATACTTCAAAGCGTGTGAAATTTGGAAAAAAGATGAATGCTGAAAAAGGCCGTGTCCCGAATATCGTTTACGGATATGATAAGACGATTGGAGATTATTTTAACCTTGCAATCAATGAGGAAGAAGCCGCGGTTGTCCGCCAAATTTATGAGTGGTATATCAAAGACGGGTATGGTGCTGCGAAAATTTCCATTTTCTTAAATGAACGAGGTTTGCGGACAAAGCGGAATTGCCAGTGGAGCCAGAATGGGGTTTGCCGTATTCTTACCAATGAGCTTTACACAGGTAAAATCATCAATGGTAAACAGGAAGTGACCGACTTTCTGACCGGGCAGAGGGCAGACAAAGATGAAACCGAGTGGATGGTCGTGGAGCGTCCAGATTTGCGGATTATTGAGCCAGGAATTTTTGAACAGGCACAGCAGATTATGCAGTCCAGAGGCAAAGCATTTAAGGTGGATAAGGAACGCCAAAGCAATAAATATTTATTCTCTACTCTTATCAAATGCAAGGAGTGCGGTTGGTCTTTCCGGCGCACAGTCCGCACATATAAAAACACGTATGTCCGTTGGGTGTGTTCCGGGCATAATGGGCGTGGAGCAGACAACTGCCCCAATGCCGTGACGGTGGATGAAGAAGAATTGATTGAGGTTTTGCAGGAATATTTTGCTGAGCTTCTGAAAGCAAAGAAGAATGTGATCCGTTATGTGGTCGGAGAATTTCAGCGGGTTTATAAGGCAAAGGACGAAAACCTGAACTATGAAAAAGAACTGAATGCCCAGCTTGCAAAGCTGCAAAAGACCCGGCAAAAATATATGGATATGTACGCAGACGATTTGATTTCCAGAGAGGAACTGAATGATAAAATCGGCGGCATGAGAAAAGAAATTGAACGGCTGGAAAACGAACTGAAGATGGTGGCGTATCATCTAACTAAAGGGGAACAGCTGGAAAGTGTCCTCGGACGGACATTCAAAGAGATTGAGGACATAACAGATGTACACCAGATGACCAATGCCCAGCTAAAGCGCATTATCCAGAAAATCGAAGTGGATAAGGATGGGAATGTAGATATTTACCTGCGTTTGCTTGGGAATTTGGGCTTGGACGAAACCGTTCTAATTCATCACGACGAAACATAAAGATGTAACAGAACGCCTGTCACAAATCAATCCGGGACTTGCAAAGGAAGCAAGAAAAGTACTGGATGTGAATAAATCGGAACGGCATATCAGGGGTGGACTGGCAACCAGAGAAAAATATCTTCATATTCAGAAAGAACAGGACTGAGAGCAGACTTTCATAAGATTTTACTGTTTTCAGGGCCGGCGGCGGCTCTGAAAACCAGTCATAGTAAAAGGCAGGAGGCAATGACGTTTCGACCATGCAGCATGGAGAAACGTCATTTTGATGTGGGATTCATACTTGTATTTCTTCGGAAAAGTTTATAAAATGGGTGTTGGGGAAAAACCGTATAAAAGGAGACAAGTATGCAGATTGACAGAGAGAACGTACTGCGGGAGTTTCGGGAGTATACGGATGCTTATGATGCATCGGATGAAAAGACCGCATTGAAAATAAAACATACCTATCGGGTGGCAGGACTGTGTGAACAGATTGCCCGATCGGAAGAGATGACCAGGGAGGAACAGGAGCTGGCCTGGCTGCTTGGCATGTTTCACGATATCGGCCGGTTTGAGCAGCTCAGACAGTATCATACTTTTATTGACGCGGATTCGGTAGATCATGCCGCGCTGGGGGCAGAAATATTGTTCGGTACAGGGATATCCGGCAGGCAGGAGGATTCGGAGCACAGTCAAAATAAAACGGAGGGAAGAATCCGGCAGTATGTGGCGGATAAGTCAGAGGATATATTGTTGGAAACCGCTGTACGGGTGCACAGTGCGTACCGTGTGCCGGAGGGGCTGGATGAGAGAACCAGCCGGTTTTGTCATATACTCCGGGATGCGGATAAAATAGATATTCTGCGGGTGAATCTGGAAACGCCGCTGGAGGAAATCTACAATACCACAAGGGAGGTATTGGCGCATGCGGAAGTGACAGAGGCAGTCATGGAGAGCTTTCAGGAACGGCATGCCACACTGAGAAGTCTGAAACGGACACCGGTAGACCATGTGGCAGGGCATATTTCTCTGATTTATGAGCTGGTATTTCCGGAGAGTTTTCGTCTGGTAAAACAGCAGGGATATTGGGAAAAGCTACTGCAGTTTCCCTCTGAAAATCCCAAAACCATCCGGCAGTTTGCCAGGCTGCGGGAAGAAATGCAGAAATTTCTGAATACAAAAGAGTAAAAAGCGGTTTTCCGGTTGTAAAGGGCGGAAGGGGCCTTTATAATGGAATCAATCAGAGCTTTCGGAAGAAGAGTCGTGCGGAAGTGCCATATGGGATTGCGGGCAGAGCGCAGAAGTGGGCGGAACCACAGTTTTTCAGCTCCGGACTTTTCGCCAAATACAGGCAGGAGGAAACAGGCAATGAATCAGGAAAAGGTACTTGTTATTGATTTTGGCGGTCAATATAATCAACTGGTTGCCAGACGCGTGCGGGAGTGCAATGTATATTGTGAGATATACTCTTACAGAACGGAGCTGGAGGCGATCAGGGCAATGAACCCCAAAGGGATCATACTGACTGGCGGTCCCAATAGCTGTTATGAGGAAAATTCTCCTACGTATCAAAAGGAATTGTTCGCACTGGGGGTTCCGGTACTGGGTCTGTGCTATGGCGCACAGGTTATGATGCATGTACTGGGCGGCAAAGTGGAGAAGGCGCCGGTACGGGAATACGGAAAAACGGAAGTAAGGGTGAATCAGGATTCTCCCCTGTTTGCGGATGTTTCTCAGGACACCATCTGTTGGATGAGCCATTTTGACTATATTTCCCGGCCGGCTCCCGGATTTGCCGTGACGGCCCATACGGCGGACTGTCCGGTGGCAGCGGCAGAGGATCGGGAAAACAATCTGTATGCCGTCCAGTTTCATCCGGAGGTGCTCCATACACTGGAAGGGACTAAGATACTCTATAACTTTGTAAGAAATATATGCGGCTGCGCTGGAAGCTGGAGGATGGATTCTTTTGTGGAACAATCCATTGAGGAGATCAGAAACCGGGTGGGAAGTGGTAAGGTACTGTGTGCCCTGTCGGGTGGCGTGGACTCCTCTGTGGCGGCGGTTATGCTGGCGAAGGCTATTGGAAACCAGCTTACCTGTGTCTTTGTGGATCATGGTCTGCTCCGGAAACAGGAAGGCGATGAGGTAGAGGCAGTGTTCGGACCGGAAGGGCCGTATCAGTTGAATTTTATCCGGGTCAATGCCCAGGAACGGTTTTATAAAAAGCTGGCGGGCGTGACAGAGCCGGAGCAAAAGCGAAAGATCATTGGAGAAGAATTTATCCGTGTGTTTGAAGAGGAAGCCGGAAAAATCGGTGCAGTGGATTTTCTGGTGCAGGGGACCATTTATCCGGACGTGGTGGAAAGCGGCCTGGGCGGGGAATCGGCCGTGATCAAATCCCATCACAACGTAGGCGGTCTGCCGGACTGCGTGGATTTCAAGGAGATCATAGAACCGCTGCGGAATCTGTTTAAAGATGAGGTGCGCCGGGCCGGTCTGGAGCTGGGGATTCCGGAAACACTGGTTTACCGGCAGCCTTTTCCCGGTCCGGGACTGGGAATCCGGATCATCGGTGAGGTAACGGGAGAAAAAGTCCGGATCGTACAGGACGCGGATGCCATCTACCGGGAGGAAATCGCCAGAGCCGGCCTGGGCCGGACGATCGGCCAGTACTTTGCAGCGCTGACCAATATGCGTTCTGTGGGTGTGATGGGAGACGAAAGGACATACGACTATGCCGTGGCGCTTCGTGCGGTGAATACCGTGGACTTTATGACGGCAGAGAGCGCAGAAATCCCCTGGGAAGTCCTCCAGACCGTTATGAGCAGGATCATCAATGAGGTGAGAGGCGTGAACAGAGTGTTCTATGATCTGACCAGTAAGCCGCCGGGGACGATTGAGTTCGAATAGGGGACATTTGGACTGGAAACCTGATAAAATAAGGGTTTTCCAGTCCTTTTTATATCTCTGTGATGTTATTGTGATGTTAAAAATAGAGCCAGCTACTTTTCCTACTCCAAAACGGATGCGGTTGAAATCCCTGTCGAAATGTGGTAATATCTCTTTGGGACTACCAGGATGGTAGGCGGTTAGCCCTCCACGGAGGGACTGTGACCCTCCGTTTACATAGAAACCTGAAAGGGAATCTGGGAAAGGAGGGCTGAGTGGATGTTGACGATTGAAGGATTGATAGCAGTGATCAGCCTCGTGCTGACAGCATTTGGTCTCGGATATGCCATCGGAAGCAAGGATAATCATAAGACACAGAAATAGCCGCCCCGGTCTGGAAAACTGAGCGGCCTTTCTGGCTTAACATATTTCGGGCTAACCGTCTATCGGTAGCTCCCGTGGGGCGTCTGTTACCAGCAGGCGCCTCTCTTTATCTAAAGAATAGCACAATCTGCGGGAAAATTCAAGAATTTTCTTCTGCCGGCGGCACTGCCCTTCGGAACTGATTGAGCCGGTCCGCCAGCTGCTGATCCTTGTCCGGGTAAAGATGGGAATAG
The DNA here is from genome assembly GCA_009774625.1 of Lachnospiraceae bacterium. Taxonomy (GTDB): domain Bacteria; phylum Bacillota; class Clostridia; order Lachnospirales; family Lachnospiraceae; genus VSOB01. Next base: position 49,748 of record VSOB01000014.1, on the reverse strand, counting down.
GTGTCCAGAGTGGTCTTTACGGATTCATGCCCCAGCCGGTCCGCAATCTCCAATGGGGCAAAACCCATTTCAATCAGCATACTGGCATGTGAGTGCCTCAGATCGTGGACTCTTATAATTGGCAGCCCCACTTTGGCGGCGATCCGCTTTATCTCTTTATCCAGGGCAGATTTTGTGAAATAGAATATCCGGTCCCCCTGTTCAATCCCATAGAGTTTTGCCATGTATTCCTGAATATCATCGTATAGAAAATCAGGTATGGATATACACCTTTTAGCCTTGGGCGTCTTTGGCTCCAGGAATAATTCTTCCCCATTTACTTTTGCATAATTTTTATTGATATCGATTCGTTTTGAAGGGAGGATGTCTGCAGGGGTAAGGGCCAGCAGCTCCCCGGACCGCATTCCGGTGTAAAAGAGCACATCAAAGGCCAGCTTTACAGAGGATTTTTGTATGGCGGCGGAGAACTGCTCGTACTGTGCCTGTGTCCATATATTCATTTCCTCGGCTCGGCTCTTCCCCATGCTGCCGGCGGCCCGGCACGGATTAGCGGAGAGCCGGTAATGGGCCACGGCATAATTCATGATGGCGGACAGCTGATTGTTAACAGTCTTGAGATATGTCTGGGAAAAGGGGTTCCCGGCTTCATCCCGGTAGGATATCAATTCGTTCTGCCATTTTCGGACCTTGATGGTGTCAATATCGCATACCTTCAGATTCCCGAAGTAGGGGAGCAGCTTTCCTTTTATGATGAACCGCTTATTTTCCATTGTGGTAGGCTTCAACCGGTGCGACATGTCCTCCAGATAGTTCTCCACCAGGGAGGAAAAGAGGATATCGCTGGTATTGTTCTGCTGATCCAGGAATGAGCGCTCATACTCTTTGGCCTCGCGCTGCGTCTTAAAGCCCCGTTTGCAGATATGCTTCTTTTCGCCGGTCCAGTCCGTGAAGTAGAAGTTGGCATACCAGCGTGTGGTTTTTCCGTCTTTTAAGGTGTACTTATAGGCCGGCACGGCAGCTTCCTCCTTCCTGGGAAAAGTACCTACATATCAATCTATCAGTTTTTTCAATTCCTCTATATCATCCTGAATTTTAGAATATGTTTCATCGGAGCCTTTGAAATTATCATCTATAAGGTGGATTGACAATCCCATGATAGCAGTGTGAATATTAGAATCCGGAAAATAATTCGGATCCTCCGTGGAAAGATCGCTCACGTATTCCATATCTGATTGTAAGTCATCTATTATTTCTTTGGCTTCCTTATAATTGAGTTCATAGGATAGGTATTTCTCTGCTGTTTCGATTGCTTTATTTGCACAGGAAACGGCCTTGTCGCTTGGAACGCTATCTTTTTTTGAAGTTCCGCATGCGGATAGGAAAAGCATAATAAAACAAAGCAGTATGAAGATGTATTTTCTCATAATGTTCACTTCCCCTCTAAGCACAGTTTTCGTATATGTGAATTTCTATTTTTTTTAAGCCCCGATGCCTCCGGTACCACTCGAAGGACGGGATTTTTTTTCTTCATCGGCGTATTTTCCGTATTCGCCAGCTGCAACTGCCGAGATACCCTCTACGCACAAAACACCTGCCTTTGCTAAGAGATATTTTTTACATTCATCATCGCAGCGGTTGAATGATTGAAGGAGTGCTTCTTCTTCCTCTGTGATGCGTTTTCGGTGCGAGACATCTAGTAAGTAATCTGTTGACACATTAAGGACTCCAGCAATTTTGATCAGATCCTCAATGGATGGCATTCGGTTGCCATATAGGTAAGCGTCAGCTTCTTCTTTGCTAAAATTAAGCATCTCTGCAAAATTGTCTTTGGATATCTTTTTTTCTGCCAGCAAATCCCTTATTTTCATTTTGAATTCAAATGTAAATTGGGGAGCGTCCATTTGGTAATTCTTATAATCGATACCGGTAGATGCATCCCCGTATAAATACCCGATAGGAATCTTAAAAATGGAAGCCATATTTGATAAAATTTCGCTGTTAGGCTCTGAAATGCCATTCTCCCAGCTGCTTACAGTTTGCTTTATGACTCCCAATTTTTTCCCAAGAGCTTCTTGTGTAAGTCCAGCCTCTTTCCGGAGCTGTCTTATCCGTTCTCCACTTACAGCCATACGCATTCAACCTCCTTAATGTATTTTAGTCCAAAAATACTGGACTTTCAACCTCCGAAAGAAAAAGTCCAAAAAAAATTGTCAAAAACCATTGACAATCCATATTTAATGGACTAATATTAAAATGTCCATAGAAAATGGACTGAAAGGAGGGCGAAAAAGTGGATGCCATTACCATCAACACAGCAAAAAGGGTAAAAGATGCCCGTAAAGATGCCAAGCTGACACAGACTGAACTCGGAAAAAGAATCGGTAAATCAAAGCAATGGGTATCCGAGTTGGAGCGTGGGAATATTAAACTTAGCTTTGAGATGGCAGTCAGCATCTCCAATGCTTGTGATAAAACGACAGAGTTTTTTTGCCACGAAAGTCCATAAAAAATTGACTTTATTTCATTATAAAGCATGGAGGTGAAAATCAAAATGGCAAATATAGCAGCAAAGACAAGTTCCAACGTGTTCTATAAGGCACGTTGCGCGGCGGCAGCACACAATGAGCAATTAAGCAGCAGAGAAGGGGCGGCAGACATAATGTCCATTGACCGGGGACGCCTTTATAGGATTGAAAGCGGAATAACCAATCCCTATCCTGAAGAGATACGCCTCATGGCGGATTTGTATAATGCGCCGGAACTGGAAAACTATTACTGCACGAATATCTGCCCTCTCGGTGGAGAAATGCCCAAAGCCGATCTGGCAGATCTTGACAGGATATCAATCAAGGCACTTTCTACTTTCCGAAAAATTGGAGAAACAAAGGATTTGCTGTTGGATATTACAGAGGACGGTATTATTTCGGAGGACGAAAAAGGAGATCTGAATAAGGTGCTCGAAAATCTGGAGGAACTGGAGCAGATAGCGCAGAGCCTCAAGCTGTGGGTAAAGAAAAATCTGTAATATCTTGCCTGCAATATGCGGACATTTGACAGCGATTGCTGGCAAGTGCGTCCGTAATCCAATCCGAATCCAAATCCAAATCGGAATCCAATGTGGATAGGCAGTGGGAGGTGGAAAGTTGTATTTAGCACAAAACTTGAAGTATCTGAGAGAAAAAAACGGGGAAACGCAAAAAGACATAGCCAATATGCTTTTTGTGACAGAAATGACTATCAGCAGATATGAGAAAGGGGAATGTGAACCGAATTTGCAAAAGGTTGTTGATCTGGCATTTCATTTCCAGATTACTGTAGATGAATTGATTGCCAAACCAATTCGGCCGGTCCAACCGCTTTACATAAGAAATGTCCGATTTTTGCAGACCAAGTATGAGATTAGCGATAAAGAATTAGCCCTTTTGATGGGGCTGACAATGAGCCAATGGAAGCAATGTGTGCGGTTTGGATTAGAACTCCCTATCGGTCCTGCGGAAAGGCATAAAATAGCAGATTTTTTTGGATTAAAGCCGGGAGAGCTGGAAATGAGGGATTTATCAAAGGAGGGTGTGTGACCATGGCAAAAGCATGGCTGGAAGATAAGGCAACATGGTTGTTTGATTTGGCCCATGACAATCTGGACGAAGACGCCATTGTGAAGGGCTTTCTGAAACACTATGCACTGCAAGGGCAGGGAATGGGTGATGTGCAGCGGGATATGCACTTTCGCACACACTACGGAGACTTTTACCTGAAAGGTGCCATGGCCTATCTGCGGAGAGCGCTGGAGGTGCAGATCGAGGCGCCGCCCCGCTCGGAGATGCGGACGCTGGATGAAGTGCAGGGAATTGTTGATGCTGTCCGCGCGGGCATCCCGGTCCAGGTTGATTACTACGATCCGGAGATTGATGATAATCCGTATGTTGTCCGTGCGACATGGTAGGAAGGAGGGATTGCATGGGAGCATTGGCAGCGGCGCCGGGCGTGATCTCTTCCCCCGGGAAATACTATTGTGGGGTTGCAGAGGTTATGGAGTATCTCGGTTGCAAAGAAAATAAGGCCTATGAGCTGATAAGAAAGCTCAGGGAGGAACTCATAGAAGCCGGCAAGCTGACGCCGGCGTATCCGCAGGGAAAAGTACCGAGAAAGTATTTTTTGGAGCGGTGCATGATTGAAGAATAGGAGGTGTGTCATGGCATTTTACAAAATCTGTCCGGATTGCGGGGCTACGCTGGATCCGGGCGAAAAATGCGATTGCTGGGAGGAAGCGGAAAAGAAACAGGAGTTTTTCAGCCGGCACTTGAAAATGGAACCGAAAGCGAGGCAGCTTGCTTTTGCGTTCGACAGCGGGGAGGTTCGGTGTGAAAGCAAAAGTTGTTGTTAGCCTGGGTGCGGTGGTAGGCCTGGTGGTGTTGTCTGCAGCGGCATTTATAAGTACGGCGGGCACGGACGGCGCAAGTCCGGCAGTAGGGCAGAGGGCGGATATGCAAGCTGCAATCTGTCAGGAGGAGCCGGGGATCAAAGAAAAAGAGAGACGATTATCAGTTGAATCGGTCTCATTGCCTGAGCCAACAGAGGAACCGCCACAAACGGAAAGCGAGAGCCGGAGCTCGGAGGATTCTTATCTTCTCGCCAAAATCGCAATGGCAGAGGCGGAGAGTGAGGATACAGAGGGAAAAGCGCTGGTCATGCTGGTGGTCCTGAACCGTGTGAAAGCCGGTGGATTTCCTGATTCTGTAGAAGAAGTGATCTATCAGGAAAGGCAGTTCAGCCCCGTTGCCAGCGGAAGGTTTGACAGAGTGGAGCCGGATGCCGATTGTTGGCAGGCTCTTTCTCTGATTGAAGTGGATGGATGGGATGAAAGTATGGGTGCTACCTACTTCGAGAGTGAGAGTGAATCCACCTGGCATGAGGAAAATTTGGAATTCCTTTTCCAACATGGCAACCATTATTTTTACACGGATAAGGAGGGCGGGAAATGAGCAGGTGGAAGTGGATCGGGCGGCCGGCGGTCGTGGCAGTTTATGTTATGGCAGTTACATACATGGCCGGGAAATGGGCTATACGCTATGCCTATCTGGAGCGTGGCTATGATGCTGTCGGAGGAGAGTATCTTTTTATCCCCATGGTGGCCTGGGCGGCTTATAAGATGATCAATATATTTTTGAATGCGTTGGAGGATGGAATGTATGCAGAAACAGGACATGAAAAGGCAGGAGGTAGAAGAACTGCTGGGCTTCGCAATAACAGATGAACAGTTCCGGGAGGCTTTGGGTTGCGCCCGGCGCAAGCAGGAATATATCTATCAGCTGGAGCGGAGGCCGGTGGTGTTGGAGCACTGGTATCTGGTAAAGCTGACGGAAGAGTATGTCAGGAGCCTCGCTTTCTCAAAATTTACGATGGATCTGTGCAGGACGCTGCGTGATATGGAAAAAGAGCACTCGGCAAATTGCCAGAGCGCCCCTACGGATAACCATATTGTAGCAGTTCCTGCCGGATAAAGCAAGCAGAATTTTTCAATATGGTAAAGAGGACAATGAAAATGGCTATAAACATGCAGAATATGGAGAAAAGAGCACTCGGTAGGTGGCTGGGGTGGCTCCTGCGGAAAACCATATTGAGGCATGATTTAGCAAATAAATCAATGACGATATGGAGGAAAATTTATGGACAATTCTTATGCATTGACTGAAATCCAGTCAAAATATCAGAACTGCAATCTGCTGATACCGGCAGCTACATCAGTGCAGATCAATCCCTTTTACAAATGTACGGTCATGGAGGTTGTGGCCGACACCTCGGAGAACTCCGGCGATATTTTTAAGGTCGGCAATATCAAGACCGGGGAGGATCGGAACGGAAAAGCAATCTATGCAGACGTTTTCTCCCCGGCAAAGCCGCTCCTGATGAAGCTTGCGACTGCGGCGGGCGTTCAGTTCCATCCGGAGTGCACAACGGTCTTTCGGGAAAATGCAAATACTTATGTCGGCAAGGCATATGGAGCACTCCGGCTCCCGGACGGGACTTTCAAGACGCACGCAGAAACTAAGCGGATCTGTCTGGATGATGAAGAATCCAAATACCGCCTCGAATTCATGGATAAATCCATTATGGGAATCCACGACTGGAGAGCTGCAAAGGCCGCAGCGGATATGTTCAAAGGAGAATGGCGGGAGGATTCGGAGAAGCGGGACAAATGGAACAAACCGGAAAAGTATTATGTGATCGCAGACTGTGACCGGGAAAAATACATTGAGCGTTCCATTTTGGTAAACATGACGCTTCTCAGGAAAACGGCATCTGAAAAGGCACAGACGGGGGCAATCCTGCGGGTTATCCGGGCTTTGCTGGGAATCAAAGGTACATACCAGCTGAACGAATTGAAAAAACCGTTTGCGGTTCCCACTGTCACATTCTCGCCGGATTACTCGGATGCCACTGTGCGGCAGGCAATGTTGCAACAGGGAATGAATTCTATGGGGAATATGTTCGGTGCGGCAGCGACGCCGCCGGCAATCAACTCTATGGGGATTTTCGAGGACACTGTTCATGAGGCCTTTGATCCGGAGGAAAATCTGAGCAATCCGGCTTTTACATCTGAGCGGAGTGCAGAAGATGATGATATTCCGGAGGGATACCGGCAGGCACAGGAGACACCGGAGCGCCGGGAGCCGCCGGCCCAGCAGGCAGAGACGCCCCGCGAAGAATCCAGTGGATATTTCTGTGATGAATGCGGAGCGGAAATCAGCGAAAGGGTGTATGGATATTCCCTTAATAAATTTGGGAGGCCGCTTTGCATGAAGTGCCAGAAAGGAGCGGGGAAGTAATGAAGCTGATTAAAATTTCAACAGATCTTGAGTTGACAGTGCATGAATTCCCTTCCGGGGGATATGCGGAAGAGAACCGGTTCCTGCGGGAACTGATCGGGAATGACTGCCGCATTTATGAGCATATCATGCCGAGCAGATTGTATACAGTGCTGCATATGAAAAACCGCCCGACAAAAGTGCCGGGGCAGTGTATAAGTATGCTGATTGATGAGGAGGGGCTGTTAAAGGAAAACGAGCCGAATCCGGTTGGCAGTTATCTCTATGAAACTGACAGGCACGGCCATCCGATCATGGGGAACATTCTCTTTGTCGGAGAGGAATGGGGCAGTGACGGGATAGATTTCTGCGGCATTGAGGATTCTGTTTTTGAAAATCTGAAGCTGCAGCTGGATCATATGATCGAGGTAATGAAAGTGGCAAAGGAGGCGTTTGGCTTATGAAAATATTACATACGGCAGACTGGCATTTCGGGACGTTCCGAAGCCCGGTCAGGGATGGGGTAAATCTCCGCACAGAGGATACGAAACGCTGCATGGATGAACTGATAAGAGTGACAAAGGAGGAGCATCCGGATTTTTCTCTGGTTTCCGGTGATGTGTTCCACGTTGGCCGGCTCTGGTCCGACAGGTGCTGCGAAGAGATTGTCATGGCAACTCACTATATCAAGGAGCTGGCGGCAGCTTCTAAGGAAGTGGTGATCATGCGCGGTACCCCGAATCATGACGGAGCTGCACAGTTTAACGTCCTCTCTGAAATGTTCAAGGGCGTTCCGAATGTCCATATTGTCGCCATGCCGGAGGTTCTTACATTTGAGGATGCTGACATAGCGGTCCTCCCAGGATTTGACAGGGGAGTTTACCGGGCAAAGTTCCCCGGCCTCTCCAGCGAGGAAGAAAATGAGGTGTTCACGCAGGAACTCTCCAATATCGTTACCGGAATGCGGGCCCAGTGCAGACCTGGTAAGAAAAAAATCCTTATGGCGCATTATACCGTTCCTGGGTGCAATACGGAAAGCGGGCAGACGATGATGCTGACGCAGTTTGAGCCGATCATCCCTCAGGAAGCTCTGCTGGCGGCAGGGTATGATCTGGTAGCCCTGGGACATATCCACAGACCGCAGAACCTGATGAACCAGTATTGGTTTTACTCCGGCGCCATAAATGCCATGAATTTCAATGACGAAGGACAGGAGCGGGGATTCTGGATCCACACGGATATGCCGTTTGGGGGATGGGACAGCCGGTTTTTCAAGACACCGATCAGAGAATTCATCACTTTCAATTTTACTGACACGGATATCACAGCGATCAATCTCGGAGACATGGATGATGTGGCATACAATTACTGGCGGCACAACGGGGCCGTGAAAGATAAGATTGTCCGGATCCATTATAGCTGCTCCGCGGAGAACAGCAAAGCGCTGAATAAGGCGCTGATCGAGAGGACGCTGCTTGAAGACGGGGCTTTCATGGTATGGGAGATCCTCCCGGATAAAATAGATGAATTTGCAAACCGGACAGAGCTGGCCAGAGCCACGGATCCGGAAGCCAATCTTATCAAATATCTTGAAGAGAAGCAGATGGAGCCGGAAAAGGTGCAGGAGTTGGTGCTGAAAGCAAGGCCCATTATCGCAGAGGCAGAGGCAAATATGCCGACGGCGGTCAATACTGGGATATTTGAACCGGTGGAAATTTCGGTCAAGAATTACCGCAACTATGAGGATGAAACCTTTAATTTTGAGGATATCACATTCTGCACCATCAATGGGCAGAACGGGGCCGGGAAGAGCAGCCTGTTCATGGACGCCATAATTGACTGCCTTTATGAGCAGCCGAGAGAGGGCATCATCAAGGACGATACCGGGAGATCTCCGTGGCTGCGGAATGATGAATCGGTCCGGTCCGGCGCCATTATGTTTACATTCCGTATTGGGGAAAAGAAATACCGGGTGACAAGGACCAGGGCCCGCTCCGGGAAGGTAACGCTGAACATTGCGTGTTTCATGGAAGGGGAATGGAAAGACTGCTCAAAGGAAAGGGCGAACGATACCCAACAGGAGATCTTGAATATCATCGGCATGGATAGCTTCACATTCAAGTCCTGCGCGCTGATCATGCAGGATCAGTATGGGCTCTTCCTGCAGGCCAAGCCGGAGGAAAGGGTGGAAGTCCTCGGAACACTTCTCGGCCTGGGTGTCTATCAGATCATGGAGAGAATCGCCCAGGATAAGGCAAAGGTATATGGGGCGAAGAACCGTGAACTGAAGCAGGAGGTCGAGATCCACAGGAGTACGATATCCAGCTTTGGAAATCCGGAGGAAGAACTGGAGAACTGCCGGACGGAACTGGAAGGATACGAAAGCAGGTTGCAGGAAAAGATTGCAGAGCGGGATAAAAATAAGCTTCTCCTGACAAATCAGCAGGAAGCCGCAGAAAGGCGGACAAAGCTGTTGGCATCTATTACTACTTTGCAGAGTAAAAAGGCTGCTACAGGCCAAAATAGAGCCACTCAGCAGGCGATTATAGATAGCTGCTCGGTTATTCTTGACAGCCGGCAGGAGATTGAGGGGAAGGTCGCGGAGTATAGCGCCCTCATGGAGCGCGAAAGGAACCTGGCCAGGGAATCCGCGCTGTATTCTGCAAAGAAACGGGAGGCGGAAGGTTTTGCAAGGCAGGCCGCATCCGAGCAGGAGGCTATTGATGCTTTCAAAGCAAGGATAGAGCAAAAAGAAAATGAGCTGTCGTGGGCCCAGCCCTCGGATCAGGATGCAGTCATCAAAGAAAACGCCGCAGAGTATGAACGGCAGAAGAAATTGCTGGATGAAGCGTATGAGCAGGAAAGGGCATACCGGGCGGTGGAGAAGCAGCTGACACAGGCAAGGTACGATTTACAGCAGATCACCACACGGCATGATTCGGATGTAAAGCGTCTGCAGCTTGAAGAGGCCGGACTGAAAAAGAAAGCAGAGCTGCTCTCCAATGTGGAGTGCGTGGATATATCCCAGGCTAAATGCGGATTTCTGGCAGATGCGATTTCGGCAAAACAGGCCCTTGAAGATTATCCCGGACGCTATGCGGAATTGGAGAGAGCCTATGGGGAGCAGACGGCGCCCCTCGATCAGCGGATTGCCGAGTTAGAAGAGCAGCTGGCCAGATTGCCCTTTGATGCCGGGAGAGTGGCGGCAGTATCGAAGAGGATAGCCGAGTTGAAGCCCTACATGGCAAAGCTTGAAGCCATCAACCAGCGGGAAGGCAAGATTGCCCTGCTGGAAGCTGATATACAGCATTTGCAGTCAAATATACTCGGGGCAGAAAAAAGGCTTGCGGAGGCCAAATTAAAGGGCACAGAGGCCGAGCAAGAGCGCGACCGGTACGCCAAGGTATCGGAGGAACATGCACAGGCACTGAGCGCGATCGCGGCGCTCGGGCCATGGATTGAAAAGGAAAAGCAGCTTCCGGTGGCAGAGGAAAGGAAGACGACAGCAATGGGCCGGGTGCTTGAACTGGCGGCAGAAATGGCAGAGATCGAGGCGGAAATCAGTGAAAAACAGGCTGAGGCAGACAAAGAGGCGCAAGTCATGAGCAGCATAGAGGAACTTGCTGGCATTGTTGCCGGCATGAATGTGGAAGTGGATTCCATCAATGCCCTGGTACGGGAAAAGCAGATGAAGATCGGCGCTCTGCAGCAGAAATCAGATCAGATTTCCAAACTGAAAAAAGAGATTGTGGATTTGCAAGAAAAGCAGACGGAATACGCAAAAGAAACGGCAGATTATGACGCTCTGAAAGTTGCATTTAGTCAGAGCGGTGTTCCCCATCAGATTATCCGCTCCATTATCCCGCAGCTCACGGCTACATCCAACTCCATTTTGGGGCAGATGACCGGCGGGAAAATGGGCGTGGAATTTCGGCTGGAGAGGGTGCTGAAAAACGGAAAGGAAAAGGTTTCTCTGGATATTTTCATTGAAGAATATGGGAAATCTGTACTGCCATATCTGTCGAAGTCAGGAGGCGAAAAGGTAAAATCCTCCCTCTCGGTTATTCTTGCCCTTGCGGAGATCAAGTCATCATCTGCCGGGATCCAACTGGGGATGCTCTTTATCGACGAACCGCCGTTTTTGGACGGGGACGGAATTCAGGCATACTGTGACGCACTGGAAACCATCCAGGGCCGGTACAGAAACATTAAAATCATGGCAATCACGCATGATCCTACTATGAAAGCCAGGTTCCCCCAGAATTTGGATGTCGTAAAGACCGAGAGGGGCAGCAAGGTTATTTATTAGAAATATGCCGGAGGGCGGAAACGCTCTCCGGGAATGAAAGGAGTGGTGGGATGCCAAACAGGATATTGAAAGAGAGCATTTGCAGAAGCGAAGAAATAGATTCCTTATCCTGGTTTGAAGAGGTTCTGTTCTATAGGCTGATCGTGATCTGTGATGATTTTGGGAGATATGACGGCAGGACAAAGATAATCAAGGGTTCATGCTTTCCCTTAAAGGATGTTACGGAAAAGGATATTGATAAAGCGCTTGATAAGTTGTCGGCGGTAGGCTTGGTCCGAGTGTATAAGGCACAGGGAAGACCGTACCTGCAATTGGTAACTTGGGCGGAACATCAGAGAATCCGTAACCAGAAAAGTAAATATCCGGAGTACACATGCGATTGTGAACTTTTGCTATCAAATGACAGCAAAGGACAGCAAAAGGAAGCATCGGACAACAAATGCGTCCGTAATCCAATCCAATCGGAATCCAAATCCGAATCCAATACGGATATATGCTCCGAGCAGAAAGCAGCTGCGGAGCCGCCGGTGATTACGCTCTCCCTGAATACCGGGGAGGAATACCCTGTCACGCAGAGAGACGTGGTGGGGTGGATGGAACTTTATCCGGCTGTTGATGTTATGCAGTGCCTGCGGAACATGAAAGGCTGGTTGATGTCTAATCCGGCAAAAAGAAAAACAGCACGGGGGGTCACGCGCTTTATAACAACATGGCTGCAAAAAGAACAGGACCGGGGAGGGACGCCGGGGTATAGGCCCATAGCGAACCGGGAGCCGGCCGGCACTTCCAGAGTAGAGCAGTTTGCAGCGGGAGCAAGGGAGTGGGCGAATAATGGATAAACAGCAGTTTGCGACAATCTCCATTGGAATCAAAGCCGCCTATCCGGCCTCGAAGATACTGGAAGATACGGCCTCTATGGATTTCTGGTACATGATGTTGAAAGACATTCCCTATGAGGTGGCTGAAAATGCCGTTATGGAGCATATATGCACCAATGTATTTCCACCGAACATAGCAGAGATCCGGAAGCTGTGCATGGAGCGGTGCAGACAGCCGGTGCCGAGCTTTGACGAAGCGTGGGGCGTGGTGCAGAAGGCGATATCCAGATATGGTCGGGAACGTCCACAGGAAGCATTTGAAACTATGGATGAACTTACCAGGACGATAGTGAAAAATCTCGGATGGACCAGGTTGTGCTGCAGTGAAAATCTGACAGCTGATAGAGCGAATTTCAGGGAAGCGTATGAAGCCAGGGCCGATAATTTGCAGAATAGCCGCCAGCTGCCGGAGTTTGTGGTAAAGGGGAAGGCGATGCTGCAAGAGCAGTATATTCCGGCCATTGAAGAGAAACCGGTGCCGAGGATTGAGACCGCAGAGAGACCGCCGGATCCAAGGGCAGAACTTACACAGGAGCAGATAGAGGAACGGGCAAGGAAATTTGAGGAGGCGAGAAGGAGGATTTTAAGTGGCTAAAGCAAAGCGGAGTGAAATCATACAGGGTACCGAAAAGGAATTTCTGGATGTGTTCAATCGGCTCTGCTATTCCAGAAGCTCTTGGCAGGTATGGGCTGACTTGATAAGCGCAATCGCATGTACCCTGAGCAATGTGACAGATCGGACGCAGAAGCATTTTGAGGCGAGGGAAAAGGAATATGCCCAGTGTATAGAGAGGCTCGGCTCGGTGGAGATAACAGCGGAGATACTCAATATCATCGTCATGGCTCTGGAAAACGAACCGGAACAGGACTTCCTCGGAAAAATGTATATGAATCTGAACCTGGGGAACCACTGGAAAGGCCAGTTTTTCACCCCATACAGCATATGTAAAATGATGTCGCAGATGACGGTGGAGACCGTTGACAGGCAGATTGAAGAACAGGGCTACATATCAATTTGTGATCCGGCCTGCGGCGCAGGGGCAACATTGATAGCGGCTGCAAATACCCTGAAAAGATCTAAATACAATTTTCAGAACCATGTGCTTTTCGTGGGGCAGGACGTGGATCGAGTGGTGGCTCAGATGTGCTATATCCAGCTTTCACTTCTGGGATGCGCCGGTTATATCTGCGTAGGGAATACGATTACCAACCCTTTGACCGGCCCGGTATTATTCCCCAGGGAAAACGAGGGGCAAGAAATGTGGTATATGCCAATGTTCCAGTCGGATGTGTGGCAGTGGCGAAAGATATTTCATTCGCTGGGGAGTATGGGTGGAACCGTAACCACCGAAAAAACAGTGGAAAAAGAGCACTTTTATATGTTTTTCGATTTTGAGGAAAAGGAGGCGCAGTATGGGAATTGAAGGATTTGAAAGGAATTTGTCGGAAGAGAGCAAAAAGGCTCTACAGTCGGAAACATGGCAGAAAGTCAGGGATAGCATGAAAGAGAAAAAGGAGGTTAAGCACTTCACGGCTGAAAACACAGCGGAGAATGCCTATGGATGGACCTGGGATCAGGTTGTAAAAGAGTATCTGAGAAGCGGATATAATGCCGAGGATAAAAGTCCTGATATTGTCGTGATGGGCGAGACGTACAAGACATTGAAGCGCCCGGAGGTAACAGTCTTTTATGACGCTGCCGGGGACACTCTCTTTGACGTGACGAATGAGAGGCTTGAAAAGGAATATGAGTGGCTGATGAACAGCGGTGCAGGGGATACGGCGGAGAATATGAATACCAGGGAGGAAGATGATGCGGATGGGAAAGGCGATTTGGTTGTGGAACAGACGGAGGAAGATCCGGAAGCTGGCGAGGCTCCGCAGACGGAGCGAGCGAAGGAGGATGAACCGGGTAGCGCATCTGATGTGACCGGGGAGAATGCTGAAAGTGAGCAGGAGCCTCCCAAACCGGTGGAAAGCGAAACTACCAGCAAACAGGAAATCAGACCGGTAAAGCAGCTGGCCGAGGAAAAACTGAAAAAGGAGCTAGCGGCGGCCAAAGACAAATCTTTTGCGGATCCGATTATCAGCTATCTTCTGAAGCGGTGTGAAGAGGATGAAGGGATGGCGGAGGATGTGGCGCAGGAGCATAAGACCTGGCAAAAGTGTTTTGATTATATCTATCGCCAGGCCAGACAACAGGCGCATGGGAATTGTGCTGCTGTCCGTGATGACGTGGTATATGAATGGGCCGAGGACTACTACCATAAGGACGATAAGGCTGAGGAAGAGAAGAAAGCCAAAAAGGCAGCCGAGGACAAGGCCAAAAAGACCGCTACTGAAAAAGCTAAAAAGGTGAAATCTGCGACAGGACGAAAAGCGACTAAAGCGAAAGGAAATGTGGAGAAGACAGAAAAGGTTTCCGTTCCTCCTAAAGCAGAAGAGCCTAAAGTGCCGCCGAAGCTCAAGAAAAACTCGAAAGAGATGGACGGTCAAATGGATTTGTTCTCAATGATGGGCATGTAGGGGGCGGTTATATGAATAAGAGATCACTTTCAAGGATAGAAAAGCCCAAGGCATCCGAAAATATGATTCGCCTAGCGAAAAGAACAGATGGGGACAGGTATATCGCAACGACAAAAATTGTGGATGTGGATGGAGAAAAAATACTACTCTTGAATTTCTTCCAGAGGTCAGAACTCATCAAGGAGAAAACAGGAGCAGCATTTAGGACATTTATTTCCCGGAGCGATTATATCACGCAGGACTTATCTAGCGCAAGAGTGAAATGGAAAACTGGAAGTTTCAAGTCAATTTTGGGGTGGTATTGGTGGAATACCAAAGAAAAGGGGCATGATGTCACATTCGCATCAGATTCAGATTTTATCAGCGCGAAATATTATATGAAAGCCTATTTGGAGGGGGAAGATCCGAATGTATGGGATGCAATCTGGAAATTTCAGGATGAAGTTCTCGACAGGCGGCTGAAGGCTAAGCATAAAAAAGAAACAGACAAAATTGATAAGAAAATGGAGATGGTACCAGCAAAGCCGGAAGGATTTGAAAAATGGGTGCATGAGATTGCGATGGGGGATAAAAGGTATCTGGTGTATGAGGCCGCAAGCAAAAAGAAAATGACCACAGGATATTGCACTTATTGCAAAAGGACTGTCGGAATAAATGTTAAATCTGTTCAACCCCGAAATAAAAAGCGGGGGAATTGCCCCAACTGCGGTAGCCCTGTAGCTTTCATCCCCAAAGGATATTTTCCGACCTATCAGAGAGACAGTAAATGGGTGTGCCTGATGCAAAAAGTTTCGACTGGGATTGTGTCAAGATATTTTCATGTCCATCAGGAAATCCAAAGAGATTATAACTACAAGGAATCGTTTAGCATAGGCGAACTCTGCAGAGCGTTTTTGGAAGAAGATAACGTGGAGATTAAAATTGATTCATATGAATGGGGGATATACAAACAGCATGGGCTTCCGCGTTGGTGCCCAGACCAGAATCATAAAAATTGTGCAAGTGCTGTTGTTTATACAGAGAACCTGCCGGAGGTGTTTAAGGGGACTTTCTACCGGTATTGCGCTTTGGACTTATACCAAAAGAAACTTGCCTGTGATCCAATACCGGTATGGCGCTTTATGAATACATATCCTCGATACACCTATCTGGAAATGTTTTTAAAGGCCGGCCTTGTTAATTTGACCGGTGAAATTGTGGAAGGGCATGCATACCAGCTTGATTTAAAGGGCAAGACACCAGAGACCATTTTGGGGATATCTAAAAAATATATCTCAATACTGAGAGAGATTGACGGGGGCACTGATGAATTAAGGTTACTGAAACAGTGTGAATCCGATAATATTCTTCCGCAGGGAGAAGATATCCGTGGTTTCTGCGAACGGTTCGGAGGAAATGATGAACTGATCGGGGTTATCAATGCCCATATGAGCATACGGAAGTTTAACAAATATATGGATAAGCAAAGAACTGTCTTGCCAAAGCATAAAGAAGTCCCCTGCCACGCAGCATGGCGTTCTCCGGAAAGCTACAGCAAAAAGGAACGGATGCGTGAGGGATATAGAAATCTGGCAAAAGACTGGTTGGACTATATTTCGTGGAGTGCAACATTGAAGTATGACACAAAAGATATGTATGTATTGCTCCCTCCGGATTTTGGAAAGGCCCATGATAGGGTAATGAAAGAATATCAGGCGTTTAAGGATGAACAGGAACGGAAACGTCAAGAAGAATTAGAGAAGTTGATCAAGAAAGCTTTAGATGCCGCCGAGGGTATTCCGGCGATGATGATGAAGGCCAGAGGATTGATGATCATTCTTCCCAAGAGCGGATCTGAGATTAAGGAAGAGGGCCGGACGCTGCATCACTGTGTGGGAACCTATGTAGAGCGAGTTGCGAAAGGCGAAACCATGATTCTGTTTATTAGAAAGGAAACTGCTCCGGACGTCCCTTATTTTACACTGGAATATAGAGACGGAAAAGTCGTCCAATGCAGAGGCAAAAAGAACTGTGGGATGACAAAAGATGTTAAAGCTTTCGTTAAAGCTTTCGAGCGAAAAATGAAAGAGGAGAGCGAGGCAGAAAATTCTGTAAAGGGAAGGAGGGCGGGATGAAATGGCAGATAAGGCAAGGCATAAGATCAGAAATCTGCTTATGAAGCTGAATGATGAAGACCGGAATACTCTTTGTTGTCTGCTGATAAAAGCGGGATATGCTGCCCGGATCGGAAAGGAGCGCCCCGGTGGCAAGGGGCAGACAATGTATTTCGTGGAATTTTGGGAGGAGGATGCAGATGCTTAGAAAAGTTTGGATTCCCAAGAACATAGCCAGGAGGCCGGCGGCAAGAACAGAAACGTATCTGAAATACGGATTTGTGATTACAGAATGCGAGAAGCATTTATGTCCCAGGTGCGGAAGCATTCTGAACGCAGGACCGAATTACCAGCCGAGATATTGCGATCAGTGCGGGCAGAAAGTCAGCTTCAAGGGAACTGAATGGAAAGAAGAAAAGGAATTAGGGTTTGCGGAAAGGGGCGGGGAACATGAACAGGTCGAAGATAGAGTGGTGTGACCACACATTTAATCCCATTACGGGATGCCGGCATAATTGCGAATACTGCTATGCCCGGCGCATGGTTGCCCGGTTTTCCGGTGATGTAAGGCTTAATAAGATGGCAAAAAAGGATTATTCCATGGTGCCGGCGGCTGATGGGGGAGAAGACTTATATGTGCTGGATGCCCCAATGCTGAATGAAACAGGGAATCCGCTTGTATACCCCTTTGGATTTGCCCCCACGCTGCACCGGTACCGGCTGGATACCCCGGCAAAGTTGAAAATGGGAAACAACATTTTTGTAGGTGCCATGGCGGACGTGTTTGGAAGTTGGGTGCCGGATGAGTGGATTGTGGAGATATTCAATATCTGCCGGAAGTACCCCATACATAATTACCTGTTTCTCACAAAGAACCCGGAAAGATATGAGCGCATTGATTCAGCCGGAATCCTCCCGGCGGGTAAAAATATGTGGTACGGATCCACGCTCACCAGGCCGGAAGATAAATGTTTCGTGTCAAATGCACACAATACATTCTGGAGCATTGAGCCGATTCATGCGCCGTTCTGCCTGTGGGAGCGGGATGAATTTTCTCCTAACTGGATAATTATCGGTGCGGAAACCGGGCGAAGTAAAAACAGGATCATCCCACAGAAGGAGTGGATAGAGGATATCGTGGCATGGTGTGAGAAGTCAGGGATCCCGGTGTTTATGAAGGATAGTCTGCTCCCTATCGTTGGAGAAGACGGAATGCGGAGAGAATTCCCAAAGCAGCTTCAGCACTCGGCGATAAGTCCGAAGATGGAAGCGAAAATATATGATGTCTGTGCCGAATGTAAGGTCCGGCTGAAAAAGAGCGACATGATTACGTTGCTGGCGAGGTCCAGGCGCGGAGAGCAGCCGAAACAGTTTGGATTTATGTGCAAGGAATGTTTCAAGAAATTCTGCCGGGATCTGGGGCTGGATATTCCCCATCTGGCAGAATTGGCAGACAGCATTACAATAGGCCCCGGTGATACAGATGGGTAAATGGAATAGGAACAGAGAGGGCTATGCTGACATTACCGCCGGCATAGCCATAGGGAGAGTATCAAGAGAGGAAAGGAAGATTGCTATGGCGAAGAAGAGAAACTGCAGGCGCACAACAGACGAAAGTATTATCCACGAAAAGGCTGTAAAGATGCGGAAAATGACTGACGAGCAGCTGGTGCATTACGTGGAGGATCGGGTGGAGAAAGCCAGGAGCGAGGGTTTTAACCAGGGAAAGGCTCAGGCGCCTAAATACAGATCGATCAGCATTGAGAAAATTATCAATGAGATTGGAAATGTCCGGGGAATCGGGGCAACTAAGCTGGAGGGCATTCAGGCAATCCTCGAAAAGCATTTGGAGGTAAGAGCAGAATGTTAAAAGTTGGAGATAAGGTTGTTATGAATGACAAGTACCATGTTCCTGAGAAGAATAAGGGAAAAGAGTTTATTGTTACAGTAGAACCGCAGGAAGTATGTGGAACGCTTTGTGTATGGCTCGAAGGTTATAGAGGTTGTTATGCCGCAGACGGATTGACAAAGGTTGGTGAGGCCAATGTCTGATCCGAGGCGGCAGCTGATCGGGAGGCGGAGCAAAGCTGCCGGAGAAACCTTTGAGCGCTGGATCACGGATGCCTGTGAATTTTATCTGCGGAATGGCTGGGCGCATATAGAAAAGACGCCGGAGCCGTTCCACATCACCAGCAAGGACGAAAGAGGAGTTGTCCGTGGTTATTATGAAAAGAAAGGGCAGCCGGATTATAAAGGCATTTTATGTGATGGCAGCGGGATTATGTTTGAGGCCAAGCACACGGATTCCGACAGAATCAATCAGAATGTCGTTACGGATACCCAGTGGAAAAGCCTTGATATTTATGAGAAGTTTGGGGCCCACTGCTATGTGATGGTGTCCGTAGGGCTGATGAAGTTTTATAGGGTTCCCTGGGATATCTGGAAAAAGATGAAAGAGTTGTTCGGGCATAAGTTTATGACGGAACAGGAACTGGAGCCGTACCGGTTGCAGGAGAAGCAATGCACAATACTCATTTTGGAAGGAGTGGAATTGAAAGATGAAAATACAGAAAACAGACCTGGCTCAGAAGCTGAACAAAATTAAGGGAGTGGTGCCGAAGAAAACCACCATGCCGGTCTTACAGGGTATTTTGGTCCGGGATGGTTATTTAATCGCCAGCAATATGGAAATGACCGTTAAGGCGAAGATAGAGGGCACAGAGGGGGAATCCTTCATCATTCCGGAAAGGGCGTTTGACCTGATCAATAACCTGCCGGATGGAGAGATGGAAATTTCCGCTGCGGCTGGCAATATCATCACGATCAAGGCTGACAAGATCAAAAATAAGTATCAGACGTTGGATCCGGCACAGTTTCCTGCAACTGCTTCCCAAGATAATGGGAGCGAGCTGAGGATTAAAGCAGAAATGCTTTTGGAATCCATGAAACGTGTGTCCTATGCGGTGCCAGCACAGAATACCAATACGGTAATGACTGCCATGTGTCTGCAGGCGGCCGGCGGGCAGCTGAACTTTGCCGGATTGGATGGCCATGTGCTGGCATGGGACAAAATAGACTATGACGGAGAATTTGAACTGCTGATACCGAAAAATACGGTCGATAAGATGAAGTCCCTCGGGCTGTCCGGGGAGGTGCAGATTCGGCACAACAAGACGGGCGCGGTATTTATCACGGAGGATTTTGAAATATATACTCGGCTGATTGAGGGGGAGTATTTCAAATATCAGACATTGTTCAAGGAACTTCCGTTACATACGGTCGTATCGAGGATCGCCCTGCTGGATGCTATGACAAGAGCGAAGATGTGTACCGAGGAAAGGTGTCCGGTCAGATTTGAAATGGATGGAGGTGCCCTGAGCCTGAGCATTAAAGAT
This sequence comes from Lachnospiraceae bacterium, assembly GCA_009774625.1. Lineage (GTDB taxonomy): Bacteria > Bacillota > Clostridia > Lachnospirales > Lachnospiraceae > VSOB01. The sequence continues at coordinate 29,741 of VSOB01000014.1, read as the reverse complement.
AATACCACCGATTATCATGAAACAATCGAGCTTCAGGAGGACATAGCAGAGACATTGACGATAGGGTTTGATGCCCGGCTGGTACTGGAAACGCTGAAAGCGTTTGACTGTGAAAATGTCGGGCTTTCCTTTGGGGGTCCGAAGATGCCTATGATTGTCGAAGCCGAGGACAGCGATTTCAAGACAATCGTTCTCCCGGTGGCAATATAAATTAGCGCCATATACTCCGATTGGTCTCGGAAAGGAATGATATCACACAAATAAACCAGGGCGGCGGGCGCTGCCGCCCGGAAAGGAGCTTGATATGGCTAAATATCATGATCATCTTCAATATCATGAAGATACTACTGAAAAGCATGTCCTGACTGAAAAGGAAATACAATTTCTTTTAAAGTTGCAGAAGGAGATGAATACACAGGATACAGTAGGAAATGCGGATCCTCGATTTTGGGTAATAAAAGGCACGGAAAAGGAGTATGGCATCGAAACTGGATATGAAGACGGAGCAGATTTGGTGGACGATGGTGGATGTGACACTGTGGCTACGGATATGGAATCAGCCATGATATATATTCAGGATGATCTTTTAGATGAAATCAGTAGAACGGATGGAATTCAGAGAAAGATTGAAATGGTAACTGGTATATTTCATCCGAATATCCGTATTTCATGGAATGAGAATGGTTTTGAAGATGCCGTGGAATTTGACAATATGGAAGAAGTTGCAGATTGGCTGAGAGAACAGGGGTATGACCATAGGGTGGCTAATTACAGAGCTGTATCGAAGATATATCCAGATACAATGTTTCTTACACAAAAAGCGGCGGAGAAACATTTAAGAGCAAATGATTATCATTATTCAGATGATGCGCATACTTACGCAATGACTGCCGTAAGAAGCCCCGAAGTGGAAAGCCTTTGGAAAATTCTTCGGGAAGTAGATTGGAGTGCGCTTCTCCATCCCCAATTATGCGAACCGGAGTATTTGGGAGAAAATACAGCTATTGGCTGCCGTATTGGAAAATGCCAGTGTGGAAATATAGTACGTAGCTACCACGACTTTTGTTCCGAGTGTGGAACTAAGTTGGAATGGGGAAATGTGCATGGATAATAAGCGATGGAGGTATGGAATGAAAATATGTCCGAAATGTGGCAGAAAATTTGAGCGGCTCCTGGCCGTATCGAGAGTTGACAATAAGACTATAATCTGCGATGACTGCGGGACTATGGAAGCACTGAACAGCGTTCCACATGGGATTTTAACACCGCAGGAGCGTACACGGCTTGCGGTGGCAGCAACTGGAAATAGGTGGGCCATGGAGAATTTCGATGCCACGCATAACTGAGGAGGTTTTATGACAGCAGCAGAAATGAAAGCATATAAGGCGAAGCAGCTCCGTTACAAGAAGCCGATTGTGAGGGGACTGAACGTGGATACGATACAGTCAGAATTATGGGATATGATTTCTGCCTGTGAAGATATCCATTGGTATGACAACGATGAAGAATCGCTGGTAAATGCATTGAATGGGGACGAGGATGAGGCGTATGAGTTCAAAATGGCATTTTCAGATTTGGAAGCAGAGCTTGAGCAATTTCAGGAGGATTTAGATGGTGAGTATATATCGAATTACTTTGATGTGTTCTTCCCAGCGGCGAGAGCAAGATATGCCGGAGGATATCTGGGCTTTGATCAGTATGAGGGGGATTATTACGGATTGGAGCCATACGAATATTCATTTGCGGAAGATGAAGCAGCAAAGAAAATTATGGCACTGACCAAAAAGGAGATATTGGAAGTTGTCGGGCAGTGCCTGAAAATTGCCTATCAATATATGGCAATCCGGTATAGATATGATTGTCTGGAGGCTGCAATCAAAATATTGCGTGGGGAGAACATGGAGCGGATTAAAATAGTTAAGGGCATAGAGGAGCAGTATTTGATTGCCGAAAAGATTTCGGACGGATTCAAGTGGAAATATGAAGAAGATGTTAGAAAATTTGACAATATGCTTCTGCAAGTTCCGCAGGAATACTGGATTCAGTAGGAGGCACGGCGTGGATCGGCAGATGGATATATTTGAGTTCATAGAGAAACCACTAGAAAGCGAACAGAGGCCGCCCCGAACACAATTTGAGCAGCTGTTTGAAAAGGTAAGAGATCCAGTATGTCTATGTGCCAACTGTCTATGCGAGTTTTGCGTGAATAATGCAGAGCAATCACTGGACAGAGTTAAGTTCGGAGAGATGCAGGAGCCGTGTTTTAACTGTGATGAATGCCGGGTATATGATGGGGATCGCCGGAAACAGAACCAGCAAAAAGAAGAATGTGTGGAATTTGTTATGTCTGATTATGGAGCCAAAAGAAATAGGAAAAGGATAAGGCTCGTAAAAAAATAGGAGGTGTCTATGGGAATGTATCATAAAAACAGATTTGTCGGTCCTGGATACAAACGGCATATTAAGAGATGCACTTCTCGGGGAATGAGAAGGGCAGCGAAGAAAAGAAGAGTGGGGAGCTGTCCCTGGAAAAGAGTATTATTGCTTTCATATTGAGCAGGTCGGACGGATGGCCGGGATTGAAAAGGAGGAGACGGAGGCGAGACATGAAGGAGAATCCAGCAAATAAAATAAAAGATGCCATGTGGTATTTCCTGATGGATGGAGCGCAGAAAGGTAATGTTCAGTCTTTAAAAGAATATGTATATGACCTTATTCAAATGACTACGCAGAAAACAGCAGGGCAGAATGCGAAGTTCCGGGCAAAAGGGCATATAAACTGGGATGAATTGGACATGACCTTAATGAGCATTGTGATCGAAGCCACAGCACTGGTTTTATCCGGCAGACTGGATGGATTGGAGGAAGGAGATGGTGAGAATGAAAAAGCTTGATGATATGATAGCAGATCTGCTCGATATGGATATTGTCAAAGCAGACAATACGGTTGCTTTTTCCAATGAGGCAAGGCAACTGATCCATGAGATTGCTGAGAAGTGCAGCACTATCCCGATTGTGGATGAAACCAGGAAGCAGGCGGAGGAATATGCCAGGGGCTTATCTGCAGATCAGGTATATACGGATATGCTTTACAAAATTGTGGAGGCTCCTACCAGGATCCACATGAGGGTGTCGGCAAGGATGCTGATTCCGATCATTGATCAGAAATTGCGAAACGTGGGAGCGGAGGGATAAAAGTGGAAGTAAAGATATGGCCGAGAGGCCCAAAGGAAAAAGGTGGATATGCCATGATGCCTATGAAAAAGAATATTCCGGCCGGCCGGGATGGATGGGAACTTACACAATGCCCGGCATGCGGGTGCGAATGCTGGAAAACACCGCTGCTTTCGGTAGCGCTTCAGCAGGGAGCCACTGCCTTATGTACGGAATGCGCCCTGCGGAAAGGGGTGGAAGCAAATGGCTAAGACAAAAAGCGTATCAAAATCCCAAAAACCGAAGCGAGTCAAGGAAAAACCGGAGGTAAAGGTTCCAAAGTGTATCGATATTGGAAAAATAATGGCTCTGAAAAGGGCAAGGTGGACCGATGAAGATATCGCAGCTGAAATGCGCATGGAGCCGGCGGCGGTTTCAAAAGTCATACGACAGTACATAAGGCGGCTGGCGGAGGAAGGGCTATGAAATGTTCAATCTGCGGCAGAAAATTAAAGAACCCAAAGAGCAGGGAACTGGGATATGGGCCGGTCTGCTATAAAAGGAAATTTGGCATTGCCCCGCATGCAAGCCGCAGGGATGCCGATGTGCCGGTACCAGCAGAGGAAGCCGATCACAATCTCCCGGGACAGATATCCATGGAAGATTATCTGCAGACACTTTTGGGGCAGTAAAAAAGGAGAGTGCTTTCGCAACCCTCCAACAGACAGTTAGATTATAACATAATCTGATAGAAATTGAAATAGGATCAGGAGGGCGATTGCATGAAAACAGACAACAAAAATATTGATGCCGGGAAGGTGGCGGCACTCAGATCGGCCGGCTGGAGAACCGAGAGGATTGCCGCAGAAATGGGAATTACACCCGAAGCAGTAGAAGAAGCTCTGTGCGCTCATGCGGAAAAGCCGGTCCGGGAACAAAAACGCAAAGCTGAGGAAGAAGCGAAACCAGAGAAGATCGTGTGTCTCTCAGCTACAGAACTTCGTGAAATATATGAGAAAGCAGCTGCGATTGGGGCAAGGGAGGCGCTCAAGACATTTGAACAGGAACGGAAGAAGGAGTGCAGCCACCGAGCCGACAAGCGGCTTCGCAATACCAAACTTCTTCTGCGGAATTATCATATGCTGAAGGAGCATGCAGAAAATTCCGTTTTTGGCCGGACGCAGATGAAGGAGTCGGCGCTGGATATTCTGGAATCCATGATGTCCATTTATAATGACGAGGTTATCATCCAGAGTATCAAGAACAGCGCCACCAGGACGGCTATCATTGTATCCCATATCGAAACTATGTTCGGATTGTATTATTCTTACTGCGACAGATCCACCAACAGGGAGATTGATCTGCGCCGATACAATGTGGTATGGGATATGTATATGGCGGAGGATACGCTTTCGGCCAAGGAGATTGCGGAAAAGCAGAATATTTCCAAGGACAGTGTATATTCGGATCTCCGGGTAGGGATTGAGAGGCTGACGGCGCTCATTTTTGGGGTGGACGGATTGAACGTTCGATAAATCCTCCGGCTCAAAAAACTTTCCATTGACATTACAATATAAAAGTGGGAAAATTGTACTCGTAAAATTCTAAATCGAACGTCGGGGAAGCCTGGTAGTATTCCGGGCTTCCTTTTTCGTGCAATTTTTCCGGGAAAGGAGATGGAGCAGGGAGAGGATGGCATGAAGGCTCCTCCAAAAGAAAATAAGGAGGAATACCATGAATTACACTTTGATCGTGCTGTTGGCCTATGCGGTGGTAATGTTTGGGGCAACGGTGCTTATGACAAAAAAAGAGGGCAATGTCGAAAGGTTCTGTGTCGGGAATAGAGATATCGGGTGGGGAATATCCGCGCTGAGCATAGCCGCCACATGGATATGGGCGCCGGCGCTGTTCACGTCAACCGAGAACGCATACACAAAGGGCTTTGCAGGGCTCTTCTGGTTCCTGGTACCGAATGTGCTTTGCCTGATACTGTTCATCCCTTTTGCAAAAAGGATAAGGGAGGAAATGCCGGAGGGGATCACTCTTTCCGGGTATATGCATGAAAAATACCGGTCCGGCTCCGTGAAGAACGTTTATCTGCTCCAGCTCGGCGCATTGTCGGTATTATCTACCGGGGTGCAGCTGCTGGCAGGCAGCAAGATTTTAAGTATGCTTACCGGGATCCCGTTTACCGCCATGACGGTGATCATGGCGGCGATTGCGTTTTCCTATTCCCAGTTTTCCGGGATAAGGGCCTCGATACTGACAGATGCTATTCAGATGGTCTTCATGTTGGCCGCCAGCATAGGTTTTGTGGCTTTTGGTGTAAAGAATGGCGGAGGGCTGGAAACGCTGCTTACGGGTTTAAGAGGGGCCACAGGGGATGCCGGACGCCTGTTCTCGGCAAGTGGACTGGAGATTTTCCTCGGATTTGGGCTTCCGACCACAATCGGGCTTATATCCGGGCCGTTTGGGGATCAGTGCTTTTGGCAAAGGGCTTTCTGCGTGAAAAAAGAAAGGATCGGCAGGGCATTTCTGGTAGGAGCTCTGCTGTTTGGCATTGTGCCGCTGTCGATGGGGATCCTCGGATTTATCGGCGCCGGCATGGAATATGCCGCGGTGGATACCGGGGTGGTCAATTTTGAGTTGATAAGCATGTTATTTCCGGCCTGGGCGGTGATCCCGTTTTTGTTTATGATCATTTCCGGCCTGCTATCGACGATGGACAGTAACCTGTGCGCAGTATCTTCTCTCACAACAGACATTTTTCGGAAAAATACAATGGGGAAAACAAAGCTCTCCATGATCTTGCTGTTGGCCGCCGGCATTGCGGTAGCAAATATCCCGGGGCTGACGGTAACGCACCTTTTCCTGATGTACGGAACGCTTAGAGCCTCCACATTGTTGCCAACGGTTCTTACCCTTAAAGGCGTAAGGCTGGTGCCGCAGGGCATCGTGGCAGGAGTTACCTCCGCCATGCTGATCGGCCTGCCGGTGTTCGGGTATGGAAATATAAAGGGAATCGCCATTTGCAAGACTGCAGGGAGCCTTCTGACCGTTTTCCTCTCCGGAGCCGTGGCCTTGGCCGTGACCAGAAAGCGGGGTGAGGACCATGGGTGAAATACTCGGAAGAAAGCAAAGGATCAAAAATTCCGAATGGATCGAGGCATTTGCAAAGATCGAGCAGGCCGTGAGCCGGAAAGAGCTGGATCAGCTGGTGGATAAAACCGTGAAGGAGATCAAAAAGAAAACCAGGGGCAAGAAAGCCGCATATGCGTGGAGCGGCGGAAAGGATTCCCTGGTCTTGGGAGAAATCTGCCGTATGGCAGGGATAGGCTCCTGTGTGCTCGTTATCTGCAATTTGGAGTACAAAGCGTTTATAGAATGGGTGGATGCTCATAAGCCTCCGGAATTGTCCATAATCAACACAGGACAGGACATGAAATGGCTGACCGCCCATCCGCAGATGCTTTTCCCACAGGACAGCAAATATGCGTCTATGTGGTTCCAGATCGTTCAGCATAGAGGGCAGGCGAAGTATTACAAAGAGAACCAGCTGGATATGATGCTTTTGGGGCGCCGGCGGGCAGATGGGAACTATGTGGGAAGGGGAGACAATATCTATACCAACAATCAGGGCGTGACGAGATACAGCCCGCTCTCCGACTGGACCCATGAACAGATGCTGGCATATATCCATTATCACAATCTGGAGATGCCGCCGATCTATGACTGGAAAAACGGGTATCTCTGCGGAACGCATCCATGGCCGGCAAGGCAGTGGACCGGAAGCGTGGAAAATGCCTGGGCAGAGATCTATGAGATAGACGGCTCTATCGTAACGGAGGCGGCAGAACATATCCAGAGCGCAAAAGACTTTCTGGATAGTCTGAAATAAAATGTTTTCACTTGACAGCACTTGCAGGCAAATGTCCGCAATAGTTGTCAATTTTTGCTATTTGCAGATGGCATATAAATAATACGTCGCAGACGCTCCTTCCAAATCAGTTTGGAGGATGCAGATATGAAAGTGGTAAAAATGAAATTGGCTGATCTGGTAAAGCCTGAGAAGAATGTCAGGATTCATACAGAGCAGCAGATCAAAGAATTTCGCCGGAGCGTGGAAATGTTCGGGCAGATCAGGCCGATTGTCGTGGATGAAAAGAATATCATTCTGGCAGGGAACGGCCTGTATGATACCCTCGTTGCGATGGGGAAGGACACAGCAGACGTGTACCGGTATGATAATCTCACTGAAAATCAGAAAAAGAAGCTGATGATCGCCGACAATAAGATTTTCAGCCTGGGGATTGAGAACCTGGAGACGTTGAACAGCTTTTTGGAGGACCTGCAGGGCGATCTGGATATTCCCGGATTTGATGAAGAAATACTGAAACAGATGGTGTCGGAGGCCGAGGATATCACAAGCAAGCTTTCTGAATATGGAACCCTTGATGAAGATGAGATCCGGAGCATTAAGGAGGCGGCGGAGAAAAGGGATCAGCAGATGCAGGCCAGCCAGGGAGAACAGCAGTCAGAACAGGCCCCGGCCGCAGTGGTGCAGCAGGAGCCGGTGGCAGACAATGAAGATCCCACCGAGATAAGAAAATTTGTTGTCTGCCCGAAATGTGGAGAAAAGATATGGCTATAAAAAGATGCCCGGCCAGCATCGATGTGGTGGAAGCTGCAAAGATCAGGATCCGGAATGTTTTCCGAAATGGTCTCCCGGTTTATATGTCTTTCAGCGGTGGGAAAGACAGCCTTTGCATGTCGCAGCTGGTAATGAATCTGATCCAGACTGGCGAGATCGATCCGGCGCAGCTCATTGTGCAATTCATTGATGAAGAAGCCATTTTCCCATGCATGGAGGAAAAGGTGCGGGAATGGCGCAAAAAATTCATGTTAGTTGGGGCAAAGTTTGAGTGGTTCTGCCTTGAGGTGAAACACTACAACTGCTTTAACGAACTGTCCAACGATGAAACTTTCATCTGCTGGGACAGATATAAAAAGGATGTATGGGTAAGGCAGCCCCCATCATTCGCAATCCGGGACCATCCGCTCTTGCGGCCCCGCATAGATGCGTATCAGGATTTTCTGCCGAGGCTATGCACAGCGGGGATTACCATAACCGGAATCCGGACAGCAGAATCCGTACAGCGCCTGCAAAATATCGCAGTAATGTTGAGAGCCGGAAAGTCCATGACGAATAAGCACCAGGTATTCCCAATCTATGATTGGACCAACAATGATGTATGGCTCTATCTTCTGCGGGAAAAAGTGGATATTCCGGAGATATACCTGTTTTTATGGCAGTCCGGGACAAAGAAGGGCCAGCTGAGGGTATCGCAGTTTTTTTCCATTGACACGGCCAAGAGCCTTGTGAAAATGAATGAGTATTATCCGGATCTGATGGAGCGGATCATCCGTAGGGAACCAAACGCTTATCTCGCTGCCCTCTATTGGGACAGTGAGATGTTCGGGAGAAATACCACAGCCAGAAAGCAGAATGAAAAGGGGAGCGCTGAAAAGGATTACAAGGCGGCGCTTCTGGAGCTGTTCTCTGACATGGATGGGAATTTTCGGACAGAGCATAAGCGATATGTGGCCAACCGATACCGAAACTTTTTTATGAGTGTTTCTGCTATTGCGGACAATAAGGACTGCAAGGCGATTTATGAAGGGCTTATATCGGGCGATCCGAAGCTGCGTTCGTTCCGGGCGCTATACCAGAGGATCTATGGGAAATATATCACAGAAGCCAAGAAAAAGGAGGGGCTGCCGAATGGATAATAAGATAGCCGGCCCTCTGTCAACGCTCCGGTGGGTAGACAGGGGGAGTGTAAAACCGAATGACTACAACCCAAACAAAGTATCAAAGCAGAACCTGGAATTGCTGAAGCAATCCATACTTGCCAATGGATGGACTTTGCCGATTGTGGTAAGGCCGGATTTTACGATCATTGACGGATTCCACAGATGGACGGTTGCAGGAGAAGAGCCTCTGATTTCCATGCTGGACGGGAAAGTGCCGGTGGTAATTGTGGATCATAAGGATAAGGCCGGGAATATTTATGGAACTGTTACCCATAACCGGGCGAGAGGTACGCATCTGCTGGGGCCCATGAAAGCAATTGTTAAGGAGCTGATGGCAGAGGGGAAATCTGTGGAAGAGATTGGGAAGCAGCTGGGAATGAGACCGGAGGAAATTTTCCGGCTTTCGGAATTCTCAAAAGAGGATTTCCTGAAAATGATGATTAGACCAGAACAGGGGTTTTCCAAAGCGGAGTTTATAACGAAGATTTAATGTTAAATCAATCGGTATCCGTATGACGCAACAACGAGGGAGTGCATTGCCTCCCTCTGTTTTTATGAAAACAAAACAAATAGCGAGGTGGTGATGAATGGCAAGAGCAAGAAGCCCAAGCAGTATTGAAGCAGAAAAGCTATACCAGGATGGGATGAAACTGGTTGATATTGCGAAGAAAATCGGCGTACCAGACAGCACTGTCCGTAGATGGAAATCTACCCAAAAATGGGATGAAAGTGAAGGCGAACAGAGTAAAAAAAAAGAAACCGAACGCTCGGATAAAAAGAAACCGAACGCTCGGAAACCAAAAGGAGCGCCGAGAGGGAATAAGAATGCTGCTGGCCATGCTCCATCTACCCCTAAAAGAAATAAAAATGCAGAAACACATGGAGCCTATTCCAAGGTATACTGGGATACCCTGGACGATGAAGAACTGGGCATGATTGAAAGTATGGGGGATTCCGAGGAAGAACACCTGCTTATGCAGCTGCAAATGTTCTCCATACGGGAACGCCGTCTGATGCAGAGGATCAAGCACTACCGAGAGCTGGAAGCGGAGAACCATGGGCTATCCGTAAAAGCGGCATCCAAGACCAAAAAGGTGGAGGATGTGACAGATTTTGACGGGGAGAGTGTTGGTGCCGGAAAATATAAGAAGGTAACAGAAACCAGTGTTACCCATACGGAAGCTGTCATGAACAGCATAATGGCCCTGGAGGCTGAATTAACCAAAGTGCAGAGGGCAAAGACGAAGGCTATAGAGGCGTTGTCGAGACTCAGGACAGAGAACCAGAAGATGGAAAATGAAGAGGCTGGCAATGATATTGTGAAGACCTGGGCCCAAAAAGTTCTGGAGGCAAGGAGGCAGCGGGATGAAAAGTGAAAAATGGCTTGAAGAATTCCTTGATGAAAGCATCCCGCTGTGGCGAAGCGATCCGGTTTTATTTATGCGCGAGGTATTGCTGTTTGAACCGGATGATTGGCAGATCGAGGTGGCCTATGATTTGAGGGATTATCCGAGAGTGTCAGTCAAATCAGGGCAAGGTGTCGGGAAAACCGGTGAGGAAGCGGCACTGCTTCTTTGGTTCCTGGTTTGCTTTCCGTATCCACGCATTGTGGCTACAGCCCCTACAAAGCAGCAACTTCACGATGTATTGTGGTCTGAGGTTGATAAATGGATGAATAACTCTCCGTTGCTTCCAATGCTTCTTAAATGGACCAAAACATATGTTTATATGATTGGATATGAAAAACGCTGGTTTGCGGTAGCGAGGACAGCGACCAAGCCGGAGAATATGCAGGGATTCCATGAGGACAATATGCTCTTCATTGTGGATGAGGCATCGGGCGTAGCAGATCCGATTATGGAGGCAATTACTGGTACTCTGGCCGGAGCCAATAACAAACTTCTGCTGATGGGCAATCCGACAAAGACCAGCGGCACGTTTTATGAAAGCCATACTGCAGACAGGGCCTTGTATCGCTGTCATACGGTAAATGCGGAGCATAGCAAGCGTACCAATAAAGAGAATATCGATGCTATGAAGCGAAAGTATGGGGAACGCAGCAATGTGGTCCGTGTCCGTGTATATGGGGAGTTTCCAGAGCAGGAAGATGATGTGTTTATCCCCATCTCGTTTCTGGAGCAGAGTATCAAAACCGAAATGTCAGAGCCTACAGCCAGAGCATTCGGGAAATACCGGGACGGTGCCGGGAATCTCCAGCCGGTAGATGTGAGCGGAGTGGAGCTGATTGAGATAGGCTGTGACGTGGCCCGGTTTGGCGATGATAAAACCTGCATAGGGTACCGGGTAAATGAAGTAGTCCAAATCTATAAAAAGTACAACGGGAAGGATACCACCTGGACGGCCAGCATGATAGCACGGCTCTATAAGGAATTGAAGCAGCGGTTTAGATTCCAGGGACAGATTGGCGTGAAAGTCGATGATGGCGGTGTCGGTGGCGGTGTTGTTGATCAGCTGAGAAACTGGAAACGTTCTGAGCCGGAAGTGTTTGGGGATATGGCTGTTCTGGCAGTGAATTTCGGAGTGCCCATAAAGCACCGGCATTATGCGGATTCGACAACCTATATGATGGGGGTGGTAAGGGATCTGATTGCGCCATATGATGATTTCGGGCGCCCCCATGTGCCAGAAGTGATCTTGCCGGATGACAGTGACCTTATCGGCCAGCTGTCTTGCCGGAAATTTGAGTTTGGGAGTAATGCCAAACAGAAAGTAGAGAGCAAACAGGATATGAAAGATAGGGGGCTTTCCTCTCCAGATGAAGGGGACTGTATTCTGCTTGTGTGTTTGCCAATGAATTATAAGAAGAAGGGAGGCAAGAGCTGATGGATGAAAAGAAAGCTCCTACGCCAAGAGTGGATGTGAAAATAATAAAATCCTCCAGCATGGATACACCGACAGTATTTTATAAGCAGCAGAAGGTGGAGAAGTCGGATAAGGGCGAACAGCTGGATCCGTCCATACAGATATCTGCTTCTGACTGGATACCACATGCCATTGATATGCGCGGCCTGAAAATTCTGGTTGATAATTCCACGATTTTGCCGCAGTGCATCAGAGCATATAAGAGCAATATTGCCGGTTTTGGTATTTCTGTGAGATACGCAGAAGATTATGATACAGAAACGCCGGAGATGAAAGCGGAATGGGATGCGCTGAAGCAGATCATAGCGCTTCTCAATATGGATATGCAGACAAAAGAGGTATTTGAAAATGTTATCCGTGACCGGGAAACGTATGGAATATCCTATTGCGAGGTTATCAGGAATCAGGCACAGGAGGTCGTGGAGCTGCAGTTCATTATCGATACGCCGTCCGTTGATATGACATATCCGCTTCGGCCATATGTGGATATCGAGTATTTTTACAAGGGGACAGCAATCAACAGAAAAAAGAAATTTCGCAAGTTCCGGCAGAATGTAGGCGGTAAGACGGTGTACTTCAAGGAGTTTGGAGATCCCCGTATCATGGATAAGAGAAATGGTGAGTACATAGGAGAGGCTGATGCTCCTATCGACATAGATGACCAGGCCAATGAGATTATCGAATTTCGCATTGGAAGTATGCCATACGGAGAAGTCCGCTGGATCGGGCAAGTGCTTACCGTGGACGGGAACCGAAGGGCAGAGGTTTTAAATAATAATTATTTCCGGCATGGGAGGCATACGCCGCTTATGATATTGGTCAAGGGTGGAACGCTGACAGACTCGGCATTTACCAAACTGCAAGCGTATATGGACGGCATTGAAGGAGAAAGCGGACAGCACTCCTTTTTGGTATTGGAGACGGACACCTTGGAGACCACGGCCGCATTTACGGATCAGAAACAGCCGGAAGTAGAAATCAAGGATCTTGCTGCCATCTTACAAAAAGATGAACTGTTTCAGGAGTACCAGGAGAACGGAAGAAAGAAAACGCAGTCGGCTTTCCTACTCCCGGATCTGTATGTGGGATATACCACAGACTTTAACAGGGCAACGGCTCAGACGGCAATGGAGGTTACTGAAAAACAGGTATTCCAGCCAGAAAGGACGTCCCTTGCCTGGGCAGTCAATCAAAAACTGCTGAATGGTTATCGCTTCAAACATGTGGAGGCGCAATTCGATGAGCCAGACATCACCAATCCGGATGATATTCAGAAGATGCTGAACATTACGGAACGGGCCGGCGGCCTGACACCCAATACCGCCAAAGCTCTGACTTATGAGGTTCTGGGGAAAGACGGCTGCGAGGACTACGAAGGGGAATGGGGAGACATTCCGCTTGCTTATACAAAAACGCTCTCACAAAGCCAACAGGCGGGTTTAGCGGCTGAACCGTTGGGAAGCCTGTCGGCGCAGACTAACGAGCCTACAGGTCAAAAGAGAGAGCCTCAGAGGCAAAAAAGAGTGGTTACGGATGAAGAGATCGAGCAGCTTGACGGGCAAATCCAGAAAGCAGCTGTTTTTGACGCGGATATCATTCCTATTATGCTGGAAATCCGGAAGGCGTTGAAAGGATATCGAGAGAAAGAGGGTGAGTGATATGCCGAGGCAGTTAAAATATAACCAGGCGATTGCAAAAGCTCTCATATCAAATGCCGATGGAATCATAGAGGCCATAGACAAGTATCTTGCAAAAGCTGATGATGAATTGTCGGATGTGCTGGCTGATGAAGGGTATGCTGATGCAGAAGATTCAGTCGAGGTAATCAATGCCATGCAGGAAGAGATAGCGGAAACGCTTCAGAACCAGACAGATGATCTTGTGGAAGCACTGGCGGCGGAACAGGATTCCGGATGGGCTGCGGCGCAGAAAAAAGTATCTGAAATGCTTGACGGAGATGATATTGCGGAGCAGGTTCAGGAAGCCGCTGCAGATATGTTCCAAACAGAGGTTCCTAAGCTGGCAACGGTTTATATGCAGGAAACAGACGGAGACCTGGTTGTTGATGTCATCCGGCAGAGAACAAAAAGCTGGATTGCCTCATGGAGCCAACGGCTGGGACAGCTGATGAAAATAAATACCCATCAACAGATAACGGATATTATCCAGAGAACTATAGATCAGGGAGAAAGCATTGAGACACTTACGCGGAAAATAATGGATGGAGGCTGGCGGAATGAACATTACCAGGCACGGCGGGTAGCTGTTACCGAAGTGCTGCGGGCACATTCGGTTGCCAGAGAAGAGGCGATTCAGCAAAGTCCATCTACGGATCGGAAGGAATGGCGGCATACCGGGGCACATAAAAATAAGCCTCGCCCAAATCATGTAGATATGGACGGCCAGATTGTTCCAAAGGATAAACCGTTTGAATTACAGGGGAGAGATGGTGTTGTCTATCATCCCATGTATCCCAGAGATCCAATCCTCCCTGCCAGCGAAACTGTGAATTGCCATTGTATCCACAGGGGAGTTGCGGCAGATGATGCTCTCGGAATGAGCCTGGAGGAGCGGCGACAGCTTCAGCAAAAATATATTGAGGAGGATGATGGCGCATGGAAAAAGGAACTGGATGAACAGAATAAGGCAAAGGCCGGGATAACACCCTATTCTGCGCTTGAAAGCTTTAAGGAAAAGCCGAGAGAAAAACAGATCAAATATCTCGGAAAGGCAAAAATGGCCCTTTATGACGCCGGGCTGATCGACAGTGATGAAATGTTGAGAAAGATTAAAAAATCCACATTGCAGGAATTGCGGGAAGATGGTATATTAACTGTAGGAAGCTCAGCCGCAAGGCATTCAACGGTGGGAGATTTCTCCAACCTTGCGAATCCAAAGAAACCGGCCGGCGGGCGAAATGGCGGCAACATGACGGGTGGTGGGCACTCGCAGGCAAATCTCAACGAGCTTTCAAACCGAGGGATTGTATACAACATTGAAATGGCATATGACAATGGTGTCCGTATAGGCGGGGTGGAAAACCATACGGCACCGGAGAAAAGGCTGGGACAGTCAGGGCAATCCTGGTTTCCAGAAAGCTGGGATACGGAAAAGATTACCGTGGCAGGGACGTACACCGCAAATCGGCCGGCGATCACGGAAGAAATTCGGAATGATGCTGGAGATATCATTGGATATCGAAAATTCCAAAAGTTCGACGGCGTAACGGTAGGTATATTCGAGGATGCGGGGCACAATATAGATACGGTCTTTCCGGATGCGGCGCAAAGAGAGGTGGGTGATTGATATGGATGAAAACAGAATAGAGAGCCTGGTTAAGTGGTGGAAGGAAACAGATACCCAGGGCATGGACATAGGGAAGCATCTTATCAATCCGCTTATGGAAGCGTTTGGAGAAGATGCGGACGCAATACTGTCCTATCTGGATAAAATGGAACCGGGGGATCTTAAAGTAGTTTCAGGGTGCTTTGAGAGCATTTACCGAAAATTTATGACAGATGATGTTTATAATGCGCTCGGAGAGCTTGAAGATAAAATTGCATAAGGGATTCTGAAAGGAGACATCCGAAAGGGTGTCTTTTTTGTTGCGCTTTTAAGAAAGGAGGGGGCGCCGGAGTTTTGTGTATTAGATCAATGATAACCGAGTGGAAGGAGGTATGAGATTATGCCGCGGATTGCGAAAGCATACGCAATTACAGACGCAAAGATAAGTTTTGTGTCTCTGGTAAATAAGGCTGCGAATAAAAAGCAGTTCCTGATTACCAAATCCGAGAATGGAGCCGCAAATTTCGCTACATTTGGACGGATCCTGAAGGCTGATGCAGACAGCCATTTTGTAACCGGAATCGTATATGAGCCTATGGTGGAAGATACCCAGGGCAATTACATGACGGAAGAAGAAATTACAAAAGCTGCCTATTGGTTTGCCAAGAATGGAAACCAGGTGGATCTGCAGCACTGTTTTGAAAAATGCGATGGTGCCGCTGTGGTGGAATCTTATGTTGCGAAGTGCGACATGGAGATCGAAGGCGAGGCCATCAAAAAGGGTACATGGATCATGACTATGGAGATCAGTGATACCGATGTGTGGGAAGCTATACAGAAAGGGGATATCACAGGATTTTCCATGGGAGGAATGGGCGTGTATTCCGAAGAAGATGTAGAGCTTCCCGTTGAAAAAAGGGATGAACCCAAAGGATTGCTCCGGCGCCTGGCTAAAGCAATGGGATTTGATGTGGTGGAGAAGGGCGCTGTAAAAGCGAATTTCCAGCGCAGAGTAAAAGAGGATAATTTTTATTCTGCATGGTATGCGCTCAGAAGCACGCTGGAAGGGAATTTTTATAATCCGGACACAGGCATGTGGGAATGGGGTTATAACTCCGATGAAAGCACCATCCGGGAGGCACTGGAAGATTTCAATGATATCGTTACGCAGCTTCTTACTTCGGATGGAAGTATCGTGAAGTCATTGGAAAAGGCCGCAAAGGCGGCTCCGTCCCCCATCCATAAAGAGGGTAAGAGTCTCAGCGCAAAGAATCTAAGTGCCATCAAAGGCATTTATGATACGCTCGGTTCATTTCTGGCAGATTTCCAGGAGGAACCGGCGGAAACAAATAATGTTCAGAAGGAGGATGTTGACATGACAAGTGAAGAAGTAAAGGTAGTGGTGGCTGAAGAAGTGAAAAAGGCCATGGATCCCGTTGTGGAGCAGCTGAAAGCAATCGCCACGGTAACTAAGGGGGAGGGGGAGGGCGGAAGCGAACCTCCGGCATCTGGAAGCGTGGCACCCGCCGGAGATATGTCGGCTGATGCAGTAGCAAAGATGGTAGGGGAAGAGATCAAGAAGGCCATGGAGCCTGTGATGAAAGCGCTGGAGCCTGTGATGAAAAGCAGGGCGATCCCCGGCAATCTCAATGACGCAGCGGGAGCCGTTGAAAAGCAGGAGCAGCACTACCTGCACGGCATTGTCTAAGAAAAGGAGGAGAGAACATTATGCCAACTAATGCACAGATCATCAAAAATACAATAACAACTGATTCGGTCTCACACGGCCTGCTTACCCCGTATCAGGCTAAGAAGTTTTTAGTGCAGACCTTTGAGGCCACGCCTTTCCAGCAGGCTATCCGGCATGTGACACGGACGGAAAAATCAGGCGAGATTGACAAGATCGGTATCGGTCACAGACTGCTCCGCCCGAAGGCAGAGAATACATTTGACGGCGTAACCGCAAGCCCCACATTCGGGGTAGTCAAATATGCCTGCGAAGCGACAAGACTTGACTGGGATATCACCAATGAAACGCTCCGGCAGAATATCGAGGGCGAAAATATGGATGATGTCGTAACCAATCTCATGACGAAGCAGGTCGGTGTCGATTCGGAAGATCTTCTGCTCAATGGAGAGGAAAACGCAACTGCGACCGAAGCCTTTTCCGCCAGTACGGCTTACAAGGCGGGTGACTGCGTAACAGAGGCCGGTGGCTTATACCGCTTTCGGGTAAACCATGCTGCGGGAGCATGGAATGCGGCAGAGGCTGAGCGGATCGGAGATGCTGCAGACAAGGTATTTCTTGGCCAGAATGACGGTGTCATCAAGATTCTTGGCGGCAGCCACATCATTGATGCCTCCGGAGCAAAAGAAATGGAACTTGAAATGTTCTATAGGGCAGTAGCCTCTATGCCCACCAGATTCAATGACGGAACGCTTCGCTGGATGATGAGTCCGACCAGGGCGCAGCAGTGGGAGCTGTTCTTGCTCAATAAGGTTATCAATGCCGGAGGCGCCGTCCCTGAGAGCTTATATAAAAGCCCTGTGGGAATTCCTTCTATGGGCGTTCCTATGATGCCGGATGATACCGTCATTCTTTCCAATCCGAAGAATTTTGTCCAGGTTAACACCTACACGATGAAGATTCGGAAAGATGAAACTTCTGTAGAGGCAATCCGGAAGGATAAGAAATTTTATGTGATCCACTTTGACTTCGATGCGATCATTGAGGAGATCGAGGCCACGGCAATGATCACAAACCTTCCGGCGCTTCTTACGGATCTTTCATAACGGAGGTGGCGCTATGAGAAAAGTATGTTTGAAGACAGGGCTTTCCTATGTCGCCAAAGGCATTTCATGCAGGAAAGGAAAAGTTGTGGATGTCGAGGATGATGTTGCTGAAAAGCTTATGAAAACCGGCCGATTTGAGGCTGTAGATACGGCGCCCATAGATCCTGAACCTGTGGCTCCGGATGGTAAATCTGCCAATATAACTTCGATGAAGAAAGATGAGCTGATTGCATTTGCAGAGGCTCAGGGTATCGATGTTTCGGACTGCAAGAACAATGAAGAGCGGATCCAGCGGATTCAGAGCGGAATGGACATAAATGCTTTTGCGCGGCTGGCTTCGGAAGAATAGGGGGGATCATGAAAAGACCTTGGATAGAACCCAAACAGATTCGGGATTACACGTCATCTCCAAAGGTCGAGGCCAGAACTGACACCCAGCTCGCTTATGATATAGCCAGGGCAGAAAAATATGTAATCTTCCATACGCACAACAATTTTGATTCAAAGGAATATGAGAGCGGGCTGCCATCGGATGTGACGATGGCAGTCATCCTTCTTGCAGAGGCCTATGCGAAGCAGGCGATAGTGCAGAGAGAGGGAGCACTGAGTTCAGAGACATTTGACGATTATTCATATACCGTTGATGTGGGAGCGGACATTGCAGACAGCCTGGGGCTTGGCGCAATGCTGGAGGAATATGTTCTGCCGGAAGATCATGGTAAAGTGGTTATGAAACTGCGGAAACTGTAGGAGGTGCCGGATGTCGTTTGAAAATTTGCTGGATCACAAGTGTGCAATATACCATATGAAAAAGGACAGCAAAAGCCTGGGGTATGGAATAAACGGGGATAGTTTTTCTTATCCGGTGGAGCCGGACGAGGCTGCCATCCCATGCCATTTCAATGTTTCGGATACGGGGACCTTAGAGCAGACGGAGGATGCCAATGAATATGTCGTGGTTGGAAAGCTGAATCTGCCTTACGGAACAGACGTCCGGGTAAATGACAAAATCGTTGACCTTGGCAGCGGGATTTCCTACTATGCGGAAGTTCCGCGAAATATCCGGGATCATCACATAATTGTGCAGATCCAACGGAAAGGGAAAGTCAAGGGGGCGATTTAGTGGCAGGAAGGTATGTGAGCATAGACACTACGGAGCTGAGGCGGTTTATAGAAAGGCTGAATCAGGCCGGGCGTGGCAAAGAATTTGAAAAGGAGCTCTCCCGATTTCTGGATGCTATTGCGGTTGAGTTCCTTTCCTATGTGCAGGATTTTATCATACAGGCCGGTTCGGTAGACACCCGGCTGCTTTTGAACAGCTTTCAGAAAAGCGGCGAGGGAAATGTTTTTATTGCCCAGGAAGGCGGTCTGCAGATAGAAGTAGGCACCAATGTGGAGTATGCGTCTTTTGTGAATGACGGGCACTGGCTGAATCCGAGAGGTGTTGATATGCGGTGGGTGCCCGGGGAGTGGCAGGGAGAGAGATTTATATATCAGCCCGGAGCTAAAACAGGAATGCTGTTAAAACAGAAATGGATAGAGGGTAGTCATTACTTTGACGATGCCATAAGGCTCATGGAGAGGATGGCCCCGCAGTTCATGGAACGGAAAATAGAACAGTGGTTAGGACAATTTTTTTCGGACTTTTTGTAGTCTGTGAGGTAAGGACATGTTGGAATATGAGATTGCGGCAATTTACTATTTCGTGGCCGGGATTATTGCGGCACAGGCATATTTTGAAGAGGTGCCGCTGGATATGGTAATTCCTTGCGTGTTTTATCCTACGCCAACGCCGGCGGCATCAGGTTTTTCGGTAAACGCTTATATGACCGAGTTTGCCATGTATATCAAATTCATAGATCATTCCACAATGGCAGCTTATGAAATGGGTGAAAAGGTATTGCAGGCAATCATGGGGAAGCGGAGAAAAGTGCCGCTGGTAGATGAAACCGGAAAGAAGACTGGCAGGAGTTTCCGGGTAAACATGCCGAAACTGAAAAAGGTAGAGAATGGTGTTTATCAAATGGAATTATCGTGGAACCGGCATACACGATATGATGCAAAGGAAGTTACTCTCGCCAGAGATATCTTTATGAATGGATTGCCGGTAGGGAAGGAGGATTGACGTGGCCAAAACAAGGAATACGGAGGAAAATGTGGCAGACCGGGCGACAGAAGAGCCCGCAAAAACTTCTGATGAAAGAAAATTTCCGTATGAGGTGCTGAAAGAAAATTGCATGAGGCTGTTTCATGTAACATCCAGCACTTTTATCGGAGCAACTATCGGTAAGGAAAATGGATCATATTCCATCTCAGAGATGCAGCACCTTATCGATGAATGGTTAAAGAAGGAGGTAAAAAAATAATGGCTGGTGGAAATTTTGACATCAACGTGGGAAAAACCAGGCCCGGAACCTATGTCAATGTAAAGTCCAAGAGGCAGCAGAAAGCAAAGGGTTCCACCCGTGGCATTGCGGTGATCCCCTTTGTTGGATATGACTGGGGGCCGAATGGGGAATTTATCAAGCTGTCGGTGGATTCCCCGGATGCGTACCTGCATAAGCTCGGCAGAAGCGTTTACGATGCAAATGACTTTATGCTGATGGTGCGCGAGATCTTTAAAAATGCGATTACCTGTTATGTCTATATCATCAATACAGGTATCGAGGCGAAAGCAACCACAGAGGATGGTTTGACGGTAACGGCCGCATATCCTGGTACCAGAGGCAATGATCTTTCTGTTGTATCCGCCGAGAATGTGCTGGGCGGGTTCGATGTAACTGTCTATATGGGCACGGAAAAGGTGGAGATCTATGAGGGAGTGAAAACCCATGGCGATCTGGTAGCGGCATCCGCAGGCAAGTATGTTACCTTTAAGGCAACTACAGAGGATGTCGAGTTGAAGGCAATCGCATCTCTGCGGCTGGCGGGTGGAGATAATGGGACAACGGAGAACTCTGCCGTTACCGGTTTCCTGGATAAGGTAGAAAAGGTTCGGTGGAATACCATGTGCTTCCCGATTACAGAAACTACTTTGCAGACAGTGTGTATCGCCAAGATCAAAATGTTGCGTAATAGTGTCGGGAAATATGTGCAGGCGGTTCTTCCGAACTGCAAAGCTGATTTTGAGGGCATTATCAATGTGACAAATTCTGTGATTCTGGATGATGGGACGGAAAGCGGCAAGCAGCTCACGGTTGCTCAGGCGTGTGCATGGGTGGCAGGGGCAACGGCGGGAGCTTCCAAGACGCAATCCAACACTTATGTGGAGTACACAGGGGCGATTGACATTGTCGGCGTGAAGTCCAATGAGGAGGCAATCGAGGCGATCAAGAATGGGGAGTTCTTCTTTTCCCGTTCTGACGAAGATAAAATTGTTGTCGAATATGACATCAATTCTCTTCACAACTTCACCACGGACCGGACTTCCGATTATGCGAAGAACCGTGTTATCCGTGTGTATGATTCCTTTGCGGAGGATTTGCGCCTGAACTTCCCGCCGAACAAATTCAATAATGATCCGGATGGGTGGCTTATCATGGAGGGGCTAGGCCGGGAGCTGCTTAATTCCTATGGCCCGGTATCCGATGGAGGGGACGGCTCGATTATGAATATCAACCTGGAGGAAGATTTTTATGTGGACCAGAGCCGCAGCCAGGGGGACGAAACTTTTTTCAATGTCGGCCTGCAGGCGGTGGATTCCGCCGAGAAACTGTATTTTTCTGTTTCCACACGATAGAAGGAGGTGTAATAAGATATGTCAGAAAATATCAAGCCGCTTAGCGCTGTGGAAGGCAAGGCGTATATCAATGGCATAGAGGTAATGGATTCTGTAAAAATGACGATCCGCTTTGTACCCAAGGTGGCGAATTACCGTATTGTCGGGAAGAAGGGAACACACCGGCGCTGGGTAGGTTATGACATAACCGGTACGCTGGATGAATACAAGACCACTGCCCGGTATGAACGGATCGTAAAGGAATATATTTCCAACGGGAAGACGCCGGAGTTTACGTTCCAGGGAATCCGCACGGATCCGGATTCGGACTACTACGAGACGGTAGGAAGTGAATCTGTAACCGTGACCGGCGCCGTGATCACGGGTGAGATTCCGCTGTTGGATATCGATACCGATGGAGAGTTGGTTAAGGAATCTATTGCTTTCGGAGCGCGGAATGTGGTGTAAGTAAAAAGGGCAGGGGAGGCTTTGTGTGTGCCTTTTCCTGCCCGCTTTTTTGTAAAACAGTGGTTAACCCGTTGACAGGCTTTAAATAATGCTACAGGTCAAGATAGAGGCTCGTAGCGATAAATTAGGAGGATGCACTATGGCAGACAAGAATTTGAAGTATTTTATGAGAGAAGATTCCAAACAGGAGAAGATCTTTCAGGTCCCGGCACCGCCCCGGTTTGTGGATGAAAAAGGCAAGGTCGTGCAGATGGAAGTCAAAAAGCTGCATAATGATACCATCGCCAAGATCAACGACATGTATAAGTCCCGCACCCCGATGAAGGATAAAAAGGGGAATTATATCGTGCAGAATGGCGAGGTGGTGTTCAAGACCGAGAAGGACAGCGTAAAGGCAACCCGTCATATCATCGTGGAGGCGCTGGTTTATCCGAATTTGAAGGATCCGGAGATTGTGAAGTATTATGACTGCGTTGATATTACCGATATGCCGCTGAAAGTTTTCCCGGATAATGATGAATTCGGGCATGTGTCCAGAAAGGTTCTGGAGATCCTGGGCCTGATGGATGCAGCTGAAAGCAATGAGCGGGAGGTAGAAGACGCAAAAAACTGATAAAGAGCAGGGGGACAGACGGATACTGGGCACATCGGCTGTGGCAAAGGCATAATCTCCGCCCGGAGGAATTTGATGCCATGCCGCAGAAAACGAAGTGCTTTTTTATTGCGTCCGAGATAATTGAGGATGAATCCCCCTGCCGTAGAGATTCAATATATCGCAGAACGGAAAGGGGGCGGTAGATATGGCTGGATTATCTGTAATCTTCAGGGCTGTTGATGAAATCAGCTCAAGGTTTGACGCTATGGTCAGTGCCGGTACCAGGGCATTGGATTCCTTTGACCGGATTGAGGCTGCCGCCGATTCTTCCTATGATGTGATTTCGGAAGGAGCTGCCGGCGCCGCGGATGCCATGGAGCGGGCGGCAGCTGCTACAGATTACTGGACCGATAGGATAGGCAATTATGATCGGGAAGCAATGCAGGCCATCTATTCCATAGAGGAACTTGTGGAAATGGGTTATATGTCTGAGGAGGCATTAAACCATTTGGGAGATGCCTTGGATGATGCGGCGGATGACCTGGAAGACTTTGGGGATGAAGCCGAGGACGCCGGGGATGATGCGGAAGATTTCGGGGAGCGTTCGCAAAGTGCGGTGGAAGGGCTGGATAAACTGCTGGCTACTGTCGGTATTGTTGCGGCATTGACTGCAATCGGCAGCGCCTTTATGGGGTGCTCCCAGGCGGCGGCAGAGTTTGAGACGAATGTGGCCATGGTATCCACGGTCGCTGACACAACAGTATTGTCTGCCGGTGAATTATCTGCGCAAATATCAGATCTTTCCATGGATACGGCGAGGAATGTGAATGAATTGGCAGATGCGTCCTATAATGCCATATCCGCAGGTGTAGCAACGGAATCTGCGGTGGCAACTGTCGGGGAGGCTTCAAAGCTGGCAACTGCCGGCTTTACATCCTCTTCATCGGCCTTATCCGTGCTGACAACCACGTTGAACGCATACGGGCTGGAGGCCTCCGAAGTTACTAATATTTCCGACAGTCTGGTTACATCCCAAAACCTGGGTGTCCTGACAATAGATCAAATGGCAAGCAGTATGGGAAAGGCAATCAGTACCGCATCGGCGTACTCGGTGGATCTTTACAATTTGGAATCAGGATATATCAGCCTGACGAAAGCCGGTATCAGTGTGGAGGAATCCACAACCTATATATCCAGCATGTTTAATGAGCTGGGCAGCGCCGGCTCCAATGTGGCTACTATCATCACGGAAGAAACCGGTATGTCTTTTGGACAGCTGATGAATGCAGGGTATAGTTTGGCAGATGTGCTTGATATTGTGTATGAGAGCGCCGGGCGGGACGGTGAGGCAATGATGAACCTGTGGGGCAGCGCCGAGGCCGGGAAAGCAGCAAATGCGATCATCAATCAGGGACTGGACACCTTTAATTCCAATCTGGAGAAGCTGGCGAATTCTGCCGGGACTACCCAGGCGGCATACGAGGCAATGACAAATACCACCGCTTTCAGCACGGAGAGGATGGAGAACAGCTTCAATAATCTGTCTATTGCCATCGGGGATGATCTGAATCCGGTGATAAGTCAATTCCAAAATGGGATTGCTGATATTACAGACGGCTTTACGAAGTTGATCAATGAACATCCGGCCATTACTGCGGTATTGACCGGTATTGTTGTCGGCGTGGGAGCTGTTACGCTGGCGATAACAGCATATATCGCCGTCACAAAAGTCGCAGCGGTGGCGAGCGCAGCACTTGGAACCACTATGACAGTGGCACTTGGCCCTATTATGCTTGTCGTGGGGGCGATAGCTGCTGTCACAGCAGCGGTCATTTATATGGCAAATGCCGAGGATGAAGCGGAAAAAGCGCAGGCATCTCTAACAGCATCATCTCAGGAAATGGCCGATGAATTGGAAAGTTTACAGGAGCAGTATGATGCGCTTGCGGAGGCCGGAGCGGCTGATACTGTGGAAGCATATCAGCTGAAAAACCAGATAGACGAACTGTCTGAAGCGTTCGAGAATAATAAACAGACCATTGGAGACCTGATCGCATATAATGAGCAGCTCAAGACCACACTGGATGAAATAGCGAATACCTATGATGAAACTGTGGATTCGATAGACCAGAGTGAATCGGATTCCAAATCACTGATTGCGCAGCTGGTTTCCATGTCGGAGAGTGCGGATCTGTCGGGTGGCCAGCTGGAAATCATGCAGAACATTGTGGACCGGCTGAATGGTTCCTATGAAGGATTAAATCTAACACTTGATGAAACCAATGGGAAACTGAATATGTCCGTGGAAGATCTGTGGGCTGTTGTTTCGGAATCAGCGGAGCAGGAAAGGGCGCAGGCCAATATGGATGCACTCATGGGCTATCTTGCGCAGTATCAGGAAGCTCAAGCTAAATATGATGAAAACATGAAAACGCAGATAGCTGCCAAGGCAGAATATGAGCGCGCTTTGGAAGAGGACTGGGCTGAGGAACATCCTTTTTTAGCATGGACCGGCTGGGCTGATGGTGCTGAAATGAACTGGAGCGGTTCAGTAAAGGATGCTTACCATGTTTGGGATCAGGCAAAGGAAGCAACAAGCGGAGCCAAGGAGAACTTTGATACCTTGACGGAGAGTATCGAATCCTGCTATGCGCAGATGGGATATTCCGAGGATGAAATAGAGGAAATGATGGCAGAACTCGCCCTTGCAAGTGCTTCCGCCACCGAGATGGCTGAAAAACTCGAACAGGAGAAGGAGGCTGTCGAAAACACATCTGACGGATACGCAGAGGCGCAGAACGCTTTGAGCCAGTATTCGGAGGCATTGCAATCTCTCTGTGAGGAATATGATGCCGCATACGAAGCCGCGCTGCAGAGCATCCAGGGGCAGTATAGTCTATGGGATGAGGTGGAGGATGTAGCTGCTATGTCCTCTCAGAGTATTCAGGATGCCCTTCAATCGCAGATTGATTACTGGAATTCCTACAATGAGAACATGGCCAGCCTTACCGAAAGGGCCAGCGACATAGAGGGATTGAGCGATATGCTGGCAAGACTGGCAGATGGAAGTGAGGAATCCGCTGCAATGCTGGCCGGCATGGAAAGTATGAATGATGCGGATCTTTCCGCTGTGGTCCAGCAGTACACCGACCTGCAGACGGCGCAGAGCGAAACAGCCGCAAGCGTGGCCGATCTGGAAACGGAATTCTCTGAAAAACTGGCTAATATGCAGACAGAGATGGGAGATATGGTTGATGGGATGGATTTGTCTGCTGAAGCGAAAGCCAATGCGAAAGCTACGATGGATGCCTATGTGAGCGAGATTCAGGCCGGGGTGGCAAGGGCGCAGGCAGCCATTGATTCACTGAACTTTGCAAATAACACTTTGAGCGGCGGCGGATATCATGAATACGCCACAGGAACTCTTGACGCTGAACCGGGCCTTGCGCTTGTAGGAGAGGAAGGGCCTGAACTTGTCAACTTTGGCGGTGGCGAGGTAGTTTATACCGCTGCTGAAACATCGAATATTCTGTCACGGGGGAATGAAAACAAAGAATTTTACGTTTCCCCTCCAGAGGAAACAGGGAGCGGAGATGATTCTGGTGATAAGACTATTACTCTTAGGATTGAGGGTGCCGGGGAAATGAAAGTCAGTGGCGGTGGTGCCAACAAAGAGGATATCGTAAACGTACTTGTTGAGAATATGAGGGGTGTCCTGATGGATATTCTTCGACAGGAAATTATGGAGGAGGGGGAAATGTCGTATGAGTTCTAGTTGTCAGATGTATCTTGCGCAGCAGTACACTAAATTTCGCTTCCCCGTCCTTCCAGAAAAAGTTGAAATAGCCTATGGGAGCAACAATGACAAAATGAGGGTATGCGGTGTTGGAGAAGTGACAGTGATTCAGGACAGCGAAGCGGCCAGCATTAAGTTTTCCAGTTTCTTTCCAAAGCACTATTTCAGTGGGTGTGATTATAAGCATATTCCGGATCCCCTTTCTGCAGTCAATACGATTCTGGAATTGAAAAACAGCGGAAAACCGGTAAGGTTTACTATTACTGGTGGCATGAATGTATCTATGTATGTCACGATAGAAAAATTTGATACGGAGGAGCAGGGTGGAGATCTGGAAACGATTCACTATTCCATTACCTTAAAGGAATATAGAGAAGTAACCATACGGCAGATCAAGGTGGAGATTTCTACGAAAAAGGCCACAATCTCAGCACCTGTATCCAGAACTGACAATTCTTCGTCAGGAGGTCAGACATATACAGTGGTAAAAGGGGACTGCCTGTGGAATATTTCCAAGAAATTTTATGGAAGTGGAGCTAAATATACGATTATTTATAATGCCAATAAATCGGTGATTGGCGGGAATCCGAATCTCATTTATCCGGGGCAGGTCCTGACCATTCCGGCTGCGTAGGAGGGAGGTGCTATGATCCAGTTTATTATTATCAAAGGAACTGTGGGCTATGATGTTTCAGAATGCTTTGAAACAATTACCTGGGGAGGCAGGAAAGGAGCCGCACCAAGGAATGTTAAAATCACGCTGATGGATGATGATGGGGACAGCCATAAACGGGTATCAGTAGACTGCGAGGATGGGGACCAGTGTGTTATGTATGAGGACGGCTCTGAATTGTTCCGGGGAATCATCGTGTCCCACACGCAGAGCAATAAGAAAAAACTTGTGATCACCGCCTACGATAATATGTACTATCTGGCGAATAATAAGGATTCTTTTTGCTATACCAATAAAACGGCAACGGAAATCTTCAATGACTGCATGGCTCGGATTGGGATGATGGGAGGCGGAGCCGTGGATACTGTGTATGTCATTCCGGAGCTGCCGAAAGCAAAAACCACATATTATGATGTTTTACTGGATGCCCTGAGCAGTACCTATAAAGCGACGGGCATCCGTTATTATATTTCTTCAGAGAAAGGAAATATCCATTTGAAGCGGAGGGCTGAATCCGCCCTACAGTGGGTGCTGGAAGTTGGCGCCAACATTACAGACTATAACTATACAAAAAGTATCGTGGGAATAAAGACGAGAGTGCGACTTTTGTCAAAAGAGGATGCGGTTGTCTATGAGGAAGTGAATACCGCCTTAGAGGGAAAGATAGGGGTGTTCATGGAGGTTAAATCTGTGGATGACAGCTATAACGATGCACAGATGAAGGAACTGGTCCAGTCGGTATTTTCCGAAAAGGGCATGCCGACAAAATCCCTGAAAGTATCTGGCATTGGGATATCGGAGGCCGTATCGGGTGGATGTGTCTATGTAATCATTCCACATTTGGGAATAAAAAGAACTTTTTATATCGATGAGGATAGCCATACCTTTACAAGAAAATCCCACAAAATGACATTGAAACTGAATTTTGCAGACGATATCGATTCTGCCGGATAGGAGGGGTTATGGAGGATCAGACAAGCATAAAGCAGATGATACAAAGTATGTCGCCAGACGGCGCCGGCGTGGTTGAAGGCACTGTGACAAATGCGGCCCCGTTGGAAATAACCCTTACTAATGATGCCAAGATGATCCTGTCGGCCAATTCTCTGATAGTCCCGGAGCATTTAACGGATCATGAGATAGAGGCGGATATTATGATGGATGACGGCGCTCTGTATGCTCCTACCGGGGCGGAGGATGAAAAAGGAGAGCATGAGCACCCGGGGATTGCAAAGAGCGGAAAACACACACATGAACTGAAAGGTTTCCAGCTCACGGGAGGCAAGATAATTCTTCACACGGGACTGAAAGCAGGTGAAATCGTATATCTGCTTTCTTATAACAATGGGAAAAAATATTATGTTCTGGATAGAAGGGGGTGATGCATATGGCCCTGGATATTCCTATTCCATTTGAAACAATTGAAAATGAGCAGGAAAAAACCTCCCGGACTTATAAGATTGACTGGGACGAGGGGCGGATTATAGGTTTTGTTGATGGGCAGGAGGCCATGAACCAGTATATCAAAAAGGCGATACTAACGCCTCGTTTCCGCTGTCTGATTTATTCGAATCAGTATGGGAGTGAAATTATAGATACGCTGATGGATAAGGAGGTAACAAGGGAGTATGTAGAAGCGGAAATATCCTTTTTGGTAACGGACACGCTGATCCACGATCCAAGGGTGCTGCGGGTATATAATGTGGGGATTGAATTTAAGGATACCTATCCTATGCAAGACAGCTGTGTCATTACGTTTGACGTAGATACGATATATGGGGAAATCCCGATAAAGGAGGTGATTTGAGTGTTTGAGCAGTTTACCGAAGATTATTTTATGGAACAGGCAAGGGAGATGGGAGATGCGCTGGGGGTTGATACCAGAGAAGGGAGCGTCTACATGGATGCGGCAGCCGGCCACTGTCTCCGAGCCGCAAAGTTCTATGAGGATCTCCGGTCCGTGTTTGATCTGCTGTTTGCGGATACATGCACGGGTGATGTGCTGGATGAATGGGCGGCTCAGAAGCAGGTTTACCGCAAGGCGGCCACATCATCTTATTATGTGCCGGTATTTGACGGCGTGGCACCGGCGGATCTGGTGGGAGACAGGTTCATGGCCGGCGGTTATTATTTCGTGGTGGTGCAGGAGGGGGAAGATTTTTATTTACAGTCTGAACTTACGGGAACGGAGACAAATTATCTGCTCAAAGGAGAGCGGTTGGTTCCAGTGCGCAATACTATGGGATTGAAATCTGCTACACTTGGAGATATGTATGCGGCAGGCACTGATAAGGAAAGCGATGAAGATCTGCGGCAGCGGTGGAAAGAAGCCCTCTCCGAGCCGGCTGAAAACTGGAATAAGCAGCAGTACAAGACCAGCTGTGAATCGTATGATGGTGTTGGTAGGGCAATCATTACGCCGCTGGCATATGGGCCATGTACGGTAAAAGCCCTTATCATCAGTTCGGAGGGGACGGCACCTCCGGATTCGCTGATTGAGCAGATTCAGGAAGAGATGGATCCCGGCTCGAAAGGAGTAGGACAGGGAAAGGTGCTTCTTGGT
>VSOB01000139.1 GCA_009774625.1 Lachnospiraceae bacterium | reverse complement strand
CACATAAACGGTGGTGTCGGTGACAATTTCTTCCCGGATGGCGTCGATGGGGGGATTCGTCACTTGGGCGAAAAGCTGCTTGAAGTAGTTGAACAGGGGTTGGCGGCGCTCGCTGAGTACTGCCAGCGGCGTGTCCACCCCCATGGCGGAGGTGGGCTCCATCCCATCCCGGGCCATGGGGAGAATGGCATCCTTCACCTCCTCATAGGTGTAGCCGAAGGCCTTATACAGCCGGTCCCGCAGCTCCTGAGGATGGGTCTCCACCCGCTTGTTGGGGATGGGGAGGTCCCGGAGGTGAATCAGATTGGCGTCCAGCCACTCGCCGTAGGGCTGGCGGCGGGCATAGCGGGATTTGAGCTCCGCGTCGTCCACCAGCCGGCCTTCCCGGAGGTCCGCCAGTAGCATCCGTCCCGGCTGAAGGCGGGACTTTTTTACAATGCACTCCGGCGGCACATCCAGAACTCCCACCTCGGAGGAGAGAATCAGTTGTTGATCGTCTGTGAGATACCACCGGCAGGGCCGAAGTCCGTTCCGGTCCAGCACCGCCCCCACGGTGTCGCCGTCAGAGAAGACGATGGCGGCGGGCCCGTCCCAGGGCTCCATCATGGTGGCGTAATAGTGGTAGAAATCCCGCTTCTCCCGGTCCATCCGCTTATCCTTAGCCCACGGCTCCGGGATGCAGAGCATGACGGCCCGAGGCAGCTCCATACCGTTCATCATCAGGAACTCCAGGGTGTTGTCCAGCATAGCGGAGTCTGACCCGTTCTGGTCCACAACAGGCAGAATCTTATCCATATCGTCATCCATAACGGGAGAGGAGACGGTCTCCTCCCGGGCCAGCATCCGGTCCGCATTTCCCCGGATGGTATTGATCTCCCCGTTGTGGAGAATATACCGGTTGGGGTGCGCCCTCTCCCAGGAGGGGGAGGTATTGGTGGAGAAACGGGAGTGGACCAGGGCGATGGCGCTCTGACAGTCCGGGTCCGTCAAATCGGCATAGAACTGCCGCAGCTGCTCCACCAGAAACATTCCCTTATAGACAATCGTCCGGCTGGAGAAAGAGGGGATATAGGTATTGACATTGGACTGTTCAAATACCCGCCGGACAACATACAGCCTCCGGTCGAACTCCAGACCCCGGGCACAGTCCTCCGGGCGCTTCACGAAGCAGTGGCAGATATGGGGCATACAGCTTCTCGCCTTCTCCCCCAGCACCTCCGGATGGACCGGCACGTCCCGCCAGCCCAGGAACTCCAGTCCCTCCTTGTCCACAATGATCTCCAGCATCTTTTGGGCCTGGGCCCGCCTGACCCTGTCCTGGGGGAAGAAGAACACCCCCACGCCATAATCCCGTTCACCCCCCAGAGCGATTCCGAGGTTACCGGTGGCTTTTACCATCAACCTGTGGGGCACCTGGAGCAGCAGGCCCACGCCGTCGCCGGTCTCTCCGGCGGCGTCCTTTCCGGCGCGGTGCTCCAGCTTTTCCACGATTTTTAAAGCGCTGTCCACCGTCCCATGGGATTTTCGTCCCCGGATGTCCACAACCGCGCCAATGCCGCAGGCGTCGTGCTCAAACCGGGAGCTGTACAGCGGAGACACAAATGACATAAAAAACACTCCGTTCGCTGGCAAAATAAAAAAAGAGCAACGGGACCCCTTGGGAGGCCCCGTTGCTCTCTCATATTTTTTATTATACGTGCAAAAATACGCAGCTGTCAACGCTTTTTCCTGAAAATATCGGGCTATTCTCCCGTTTTCATTAACTGCGCCAAAAGATTTCTTTTTGTGTCAGCACTCTTTGTGCATTTATGCGCTGCGGACGAATGTTCTCCATTCACATACGCACCGATTTATTTTGCCTCTTCGTCCTGGAGAGCGTCATAGCCCTGCCCGCCAGTGCGTACCTTCACCACATTTTCCACGTTGTAAACGAAAATCTTTCCATCACCGAAAGCGCCGGTGTACAGCACCTTCCGGGCGGTTTCCACCACCAGACTCACCGGCACCTTGCTGACCACGATGGACACCTGGATGCTGGGCAGCATGGTGGCCTCCACCTTGGCGCCCCGGAAGTAGCCCTCCGTCTTGCCTCGCTGCTCGCCGCAGCCCATGACATTGGTTGCCGTCATGCCTGTAATGCCGATATTGAACATGGCCCGCTTCAGCGCGTCGAATCGCTCCATCTTACAAAGAATGTCCACTCTGGTTATTTTCACGCCGCCCCGGGATGCTTCAACGGAGACGGCGGGGGGCACGGTCTCCACCGGTACCGCCTCCTGCAGGGGAACGGCTTCGGGCGCTGCAGGGACCGGCAGGCCGTCCGGCGTATCGTCGTAGACGAAGGCGAAGCCACCGTAAGCGGAGGGCAGGCCGTGCTCCGTGATGTCCAGGCCCTTCAGCTCCTCCTCCTGGGAGACGCGAAGCCCGATTGTGTGCTTGATGACCAGGAAAACGATGGTAATCATCACCGCCGCCCAGAGGGCCGTGCAGACTGCGCCCAGACACTGGATCAGGAGGAAATGGGCGCCGTGGCCGTAAAGCAGACCCTCGCTGGTGGAGAAGAGGCCGGCGAGGATGGTCCCCGCTGCGCCGCAGATGCCGTGGACGGAAATCGCGCCCACCGGGTCGTCTATCTTCAAAACGGAGTCAAAGAAATTCACGGAGACAGGCAGCAGCAGTCCGGCGATGGCGCCGATGGCGGCGGCTCCCGCCGGGGAGACCACGTCGCAGCCGGCGGTGATTGCCACCAGCCCCGCCAGGGCGGCGTTAAGGGTCATGCCCACATCCGGCTTCTTGTAGCGAACCCAAGTGTAGATCATAGTCACGACACTGGCCACCGCCGGGGCCATGTTGGTGGTGACAAAAATCAGCCCCGCGCTGACGATCACATCATCCCCCTCCATGCCCACGGTGGAGCAGCCGTTGAAACCACACCAGCAGAACCAGAGGATAAACACACCCAGAGCGCCCAGGGACAGACTGTGGCCCAGGATGGCCCGGGGCCTGCCCTGGTCGTCGTATTTGCCGATCCGGGGCCCCAGGATAGCCGCGCCGATGCAGGCGCACACGCCGCCCACCATGTGAACCGCCGTGGAACCCGCAAAGTCATGGAATCCCAATCGGCTCAGCCAGCCGCCGCCCCAGATCCAGTGGCCGGAAACGGGATAGATGAAGGCGGAGATGCAGAAAGAGTAGAGGCAGTAGGAAATGAACCTGGTCCGCTCCGCCATAGCCCCGGAGACGATGGTGGCCGACGTGGCGCAGAAGACCGTCTGGAAAATGAGGTAGGCAAACAGGGGCACCCCGGCGGGCAGGACGGCGGAATAGTCCCCTCGGACGAAGGGGTCCAGCCCTCCGATGATGGCCCCGGGCCCGGCAAACATCAATCC
>VSOB01000138.1 GCA_009774625.1 Lachnospiraceae bacterium | reverse complement strand
AAAGCCGCTCACATGGCGAAGGGAAGCAGTCTGTTTCTTCAATACAAAAATGAAAGGATGGTGTGTGAGACACTATGCGAAATCCCACTGATGTATTGAATAGTTTAAGCGATAAATCGAAAAATCCCAAGTACAAGTTTGAACGGCTATACCGCAACTTGTACAACCCGGAGTTTTATTTGCTGGCCTACAAAAATATCTACGCAAATGACGGCAGCATGACGCCGGGGGTAGATGGCGTAACCACCGATGGTATGAGCCTGGAACGCATTGACAAAGTTATCGCGTCATTAAAGGACCACTCGTACCGCCCGAAACCTGCCCGCCGCACCTATATCGCCAAGAAGAACAATCCGGCGAAAACGCGGCCGCTTGGCATTCCATCCGGGGATGACAAGCTCGTGCAGGAAGTAGTCCGAATGATTTTGGAAAGCATCTATGAACCGACCTTTTCCGATGTGTCTCACGGATTCCGCCCCGGAAAAAGCTGCCACACCGCGCTGGTCAAAATTCAGAGCACATTCACTGGCGCAAAGTGGTTCGTGGAGGGCGATATTCAGGCGTGTTTCGACAGCTTTGACCACCATGTACTGATTGAAATTCTCCGCAGGCGAATCAAGGATGAAGCGTTTATCGGCCTGATGTGGAAATTTTTGAAAGCCGGATATATGGAACAGTGGAAATACCACAAAACCTACACGGGCACTCCGCAGGGGTCAGGCATCAGTCCCATTCTTGCCAACATCTATCTGAACGAGTTGGACAAGTATATGGAGGAATATAAGCAAAAATTCAGCCAACCGACACGCACTGTGAATCCAGCCCATCGTAATATGGCAAGCAGAATTTTCCATTACAAGGCCAAAAACGATAAAGTCTGGAACACATTGAGTGCAGAGGAACAGAAGAAACGTGCGCGGATTCTCCGGCAAATGCGGGCAGAACAGCGAAATCTCCCAACGCATCCGCTTCGGGAAACCAGCTACAAGTCCCTGCAATATGTCCGCTATGCCGATGACTTCCTGATTGGAGTTGTTGGCAGTCGAGAGGACGCGGAACGGCTCAAGCAAGACCTGGCAGTATTTCTCAAGGAAAAGCTGGGCCTTACGTTGTCGGCGGAGAAGACCAAAATCACCAATACAGCCCAGTGCGCAAGATTCCTGAATTATGACATCTATGTTTCCAGAAGTCAGGATATCAAGCGGCTGAAAAACGGAAAGCGGCAGCGCGTGTACTATGGCGTTGTCCAACTCCGTATGCCCCACGAGAAATGGGCGGCAAAGCTGCTGGAACTGGGTGCAATCCGAATCAGTAAGGATAAATCGGGTAAAGAACGTTGGAAAGCCATGCCAAGAGGGAAACTCATGAACAGGACGGATATTGAAATTCTCAGCCGCTATAACTCGGAAGTGCGCGGCTATTACAACTACTACTCGTTAGCCGGAAATGTGTCCACCTTGAATCATTTTTCAAGCCTGATGAAGTACAGTATGCTGAAAACCTTTGGTTCCAAGTACCGCTGTCAAGTCAGGAAAATTAAAGAGAGGTATGTCAAAGACGGCGAATTTACAGTGCCGTACACAACCAAGGCAGGCCCCAAAGAAGCGATTTATTATCATGACGGCTTCCGCAAACAGGATAAGCCGCAGTTGGGGCAGGTGGATATTCTGGACATCTACAAAAAGTACAGCAAGCCTAACAGTCTTGCCACCCGCTTGCGCTCTAAACAGTGCGAATTGTGCGGTGCGCAGTGCGGCGGCTTGGTCATGCACCAGGTCAGGCGGCTAAAAGACCTTACAGGGCAATACGAGTGGGAAATCCTTATGCGCAAACGGCACCGCAAGACCCTGGCTGTTTGCCCGTCCTGCTATGCAGAAATTCACAATTCGATGAAGTCGTAAAACGATAACAGTACGGAGAGCCGTGTGCATCGAGAGGTGCCCGCACGGTTCGGGAGGGAGTGCCCACGTGGTGCTTACCTCATACCATGATGCGCTACCTCCAATTTGACACGCTGGAACGGAACGGCCACCGTCACTTTGATTCCTGGGCGGCGGACTTTGGTGAGAAGGTGACGGCTATGGAGCTGAAACCGGAGGGAACCGGATTCCGGTCCAAGACCCGGTTCGCCAAATTCTACAATCTCCCGGAGCTTATCAGCATTTGGAAGGAGGCTGCTGATATTCAGACGGCGGATATGTTGAAACTGCCAACCCCGGAGGCTGTCCCCATCACTGTCACCACCGAACCCAGCAAGTTTCAGCAGGAGATGGTGGCGGAGCTGGCTGACCGGGCGGACGCTGTGCGTAACAGGCTGGTGGACCCGTCCGTGGACAATATGCTGCGGATCACGTCTGACGGGCGCAAGCTGGCTCTGGATCAGCGTTTACAGAACCCCCTCTTGCCGGATGACCCAGACAGCAAGGTCAACGCCTGCGTCAAGAATGTTCTCACCGAGTGGCGGAACAGCATGGACATTCGGGGGACCCAATTAGTGTTCTGCGACCTGTCCACGCCCAAGGGAGACGGCAAATTTAACGTCTATGACGATATAAAAG
This sequence comes from Lachnospiraceae bacterium, assembly GCA_009774625.1. GTDB lineage: Bacteria > Bacillota > Clostridia > Lachnospirales > Lachnospiraceae > VSOB01. Next base: position 1,409 of record VSOB01000138.1, on the reverse strand, counting down.
CGAAGCTGATCGCCCAGGGCATCCCCCAGGAGGAAATCGCCTTTATCCACGATGCCAACACCGAAGCGCAAAAGGCGGAGCTGTTCGCCAAGGTGCGCCGGGGGCAGGTGCGCGTCCTCATCGGCAGTACGCAGAAGATGGGCGCTGGCACTAACGTCCAGGACCGGATCGTGGCCTCCCATGACCTTGACTGCCCATGGCGTCCGGCTGATTTGGAGCAGCGGGCGGGCCGTTCTCTGCGCCAGGGCAACATGAATAAGACGGTTAAAATGTTCAAGTACGTTACCAAAGGAACCTTTGACGCATACAACTGGGGTCTGGTGGAAAGTAAACAGAAATTTATCGGGCAGGTCATGACCGGGAAATCCCCTGCCCGGTCCATTGAGGACGTGGACGCTACCGCCCTCTCCTACGCCGAGGTCAAGGCCCTGGCTACCGGGGATGACCGTATCCGGGAGAAAATGGAGCTGGATGTGCAGGTGGCAAAGCTGAAAATGCTCAAAGCCAACCATACATCCCAGCAGTATGAAATGCAGGATAAGGCGCTGAAATATTATCCGAATAAAATTGCGGAGACAAAGCTGTTTATTGAGGCGCTGGGGAAAGATTTACCCATTGTGCAGGCCCATCCGGTCAAGGACGATGCGTTTACCATGACCGTCATGGGACAGACCTTCACGGAGCGGAAGGACGCGGGCGAGGCCATTATCAAAGCGTGTATGCTCATGAGCGACCCGGAAAAGCCGCTGGATTTGGGCGAATACCGGGGCTTTCCTATGCAGCTTCATTGTGATGGGTCCAAGTTCAAAATCACCATGAAACAGAATTTGACTTATACTGCGGAGCTGGCCGATGACCCGGTGGGCAATGTCACCCGTATCAACAACGTCCTGGAAGGTATGGCCGAAAAAATCAAAGCGCATGAGGCCCGTCTGGTGACGTTGGAAAAGGAGCTGGCTAACGCCCAGGAGGAATCGGAGCGGCCCTTCCCCAAGGAGGATGAATTACAGCAGAAATCGGCTCGTCTGATCCAGCTTAACCGGGAATTGGAGAAAGCTGACCACAAGTCGGAGGAACAATCTCAGGACGGCGATGATGAACCGGATTTAGATGGTGACAGCGCCCCCGCGCCGGTGCCGCCTGCGCTTTCCGTTGTGGGCGGTGATAAACCGTCCATCCGGGCGGCGCTGCGCTCCTACGTTCCACCCGCGCCGGTGGCTGCTGGCGCGGAAAGAGGCCAGCGGAGGGAGGCGGCGCTGTGAGAAAGAACGAGGGCCGGACCATCGGCCTTTACACCAAGGTGTCCCCGGAGGAAAAGGAGGTGATCGACCAGAAAATGGCCCTGCTGGGGACGATGAATCTGCGGGCGTACCTGCGGAAAATGGCGGTGGACGGATATGTGGTCCAGT
>VSOB01000137.1 GCA_009774625.1 Lachnospiraceae bacterium | reverse complement strand
CATCCGCTGCCGTTGATACGCCTTTACTGGTTATCGCTGATGCAATGGCGCTTTTCCCATCAGCTACAGATTTTTTTAATGCATTTATATTACTATTTATGTAAGCAACAACACGGAGAAAATCTTCTGTTATAATGAAACAAAAACAGGAGGTAAGAGAATTGATCGAGCAGATTATTTCGAAGGTGTTGCAGTGGATGAACGGCAGAGAGATGGGAGAACTCAAAAATGCCCTGTATTATGTGCTTTCAGAGTACGACATATCCGAAAAATGCACGGATGTGCAACGAATTGACAGAAGTTGGGAAAGCGTTCTGGGGACGTTTCTTGTCCGCAAACGTGTGGAAGGACGTTCCGAAAGAACGCTTGCCCTGTACAATCTCCATCTGCGCCGGATGCTCCAAAATCTTAACAAGCCAGTGGAAGAAATAATGGAAGCTGATCTGTTTTTGTACATTGAAATGTACAAAAGAAAGCGGAATGTATCCGGTGTGTATCTGGACAATATACGGTTGGTTTTCAGCAGCTTCTTCGGCTGGCTTAACATAAAAGGATACATAAGCAGGAACCCGGCGGCTGGACTTGATCCTATTAAGGTGGAAAAACGTATCAAAAAGCCGTTGTCAGATACGGATCTGGAAAAGCTACGCAGGAAATGCATGCTGGAGCGAGATCTTGCCCTGATTGAATTTCTCTATAGCACAGGAGTGCGGGTATCAGAACTGGTTGCGCTCAATCGGGAGGATATAGATTTCAGCAGTATGGACGTAATCGTATACGGAAAGGGGGCAAAAGAACGGGAAACCTACCTGACAGCGACATCCTGCATGCATCTGAAGGAATATCTGGATTCACGGACAGATGACAATGAAGCATTGTTTGTAGGTTTGAAAAGCCCACATAAGAGACTGACAGTATCGGGGGTGGAGGGAATTTTGCGCAGATTGGGGAAACAGACAGGGATAGAGAAGGTGCATCCGCACCGGTTCCGGCGGACAATGGCAACGAATATTCTCAATAAGGGGATGCCAATAGAGGAAGTGAAGGAAATACTGGGACATGTGAAGCTTGACACGACGATGATATATTGTCAGGTGAACAAGGAGAATGTGCGGCATTCGCATAGAAAGTTTATGTCAGCATAAAAGGAAAAAATTGAATACAGATGTATGGGGCCTGCCTGGTGGGAGGTCTTTTTGTAGTTATTGATAGGGTAAAAAGCTTCGTTTCGGCATACACTTGATTTAGCCGGGCATATATGGTATTGTATGCATAGGCAAAAAGATGTAAATAGTCCATCATGGACGGAAACAATGAAAAACCCCGGAGATTACGGCTCTGGGGTTTTTCTATTCCCTGTTTTGAAGTGGAGGGCTTATTTCCACAGGCTAGTTACCGGTCATCTACCGCTGTCTAACCATTTGATGATGTAGTGGCAAACCACACCAGCCGCAACAGCGGCAATAAAAGATGTAAAAACTTCCATCATAGACACCTCCTTTCTGCACCAGTCTGGAGGCGGCAACGCAAAAATATTATCATAATCTGACAGAATATACAAGGATATGGCGGATTATAAGATAAATAGTAATATAATCAAATTACAGTCAAATTTTCAGGATGGATGTCGTAGAATAGCTGACGCTATTACATCCAATGGTGTGGTTACGTCAGCAAATGCAAGCCCAAACGTAATAGCTACAAATATTAATACAGCATGTATAAACAAATACAATGCCGGAAAAGCTGATGGAGATATTAAACACACAATTACATTACAAGTTGCCGCGTATAATGGTAATTACAATGCATATTGTGATTTAAGAATTGATGGAACTCTCGTGTTTCAATGGACTGGAAATGCAAACAATCAAAATGGTCATTTTACAAAATCAATATAATAGAAATATCGAGAGTGTGAATTGTTTTATGTAATCCCTATGGATTAATGAAAATATAATTACACTCTCAAATCCCTTATCATCTGAAATTTATTTTGGATAACAGGTGATAAAAAGCAACAAAAATATGGGATAGCCCACCTAAAATTAGCCATTTAATTTTAACATCACTGCAATCACTACTTTCGGCTAATGATCATATCAGTATCTATACATATGGTTATGCAGATATGCCATCTTACAATAAATTCGGTGCATCCGTTAATTTAACGGCTGCACCGGTCATAAATATTAACCAAAGAATATCCAAAGAATAAAGACTTAAAATAACTGTTAATACTTACATTATTAACCATACCTGCGGATTTGCAATCCATACTTCTGCTGATAATCCATCTATACCATTGTATTCTCCAATTTTATTTTGCTTATAGGTACTGCAAGATATTGTTAGAACTCCTGTATTGGCATTGTATGAAGCAGATGGATTTGACCACACTTGAGCAACAAGTGAATGCTGTCTGTTGCCGGAGGCCCATTTTACCCAGGCCTCACTTTTTCCATAAGGATTTGAGATCAAAAAATTATTAGCCACTGTAAACTTATTATATCCCTTATAAGCAGATACATTAAAAGAAGTTCCAACACCCAGATAAATAACATTTTCACCTATTTTAGCACCTTTTTTAAAAGGGATCACTGTATCGGCACCCGGCTTTCTATACCCTGGCTGCCCATCTGTTGTTTCTCCAAATGAATAACCGGCTAAATTACTATTTATCTCA
>VSOB01000136.1 GCA_009774625.1 Lachnospiraceae bacterium | reverse complement strand
AAAGCTTTGAAAAATATCTGTTCCGAAAGGCGTTTCATATGTACCAGAGAGGATTTACATATACAGATTTTAGAAGTGAGTCTGTCTGCGATCACCATGAGAGAAAAAAGAAAGAAAACTGCAGGACATGTCCGTATTGCGGGGAGACAGTAGAAGAACGTATGGATTTTATCAATCAGATGGCGGAAGCTTATGGCATAAAAAAAGCATGGTTCAGCGACCAGGCACATTTCATCTGTTATAGTGCAGGCTATGCTTTTGAAATAAGAGTATGTACTGGATATTCTATTGAGTTTTGTTGTAATGACGATAAATTGTGGAAACAGGTAAAGTATTCCCTTAGTTCATTCCCTGAGTTTTTTATGTATTTAAGTGAACTTTGAGGCTGTAGCTCTGAATTTTTACGGAAAGAGGTATGTTAATTATGCTTATTTTTCCGGAATTGAAAACAATAGCCGGGATAAGGGCATAAGAGGAGGTGCTGATGAAGAAGTATGCTGCATTAATTGTCATAGGGGTATGTTTAACAGGAACTGTTTTTTTCATTGTTGGTGCAGAGAAAAGTAGTGGGAATGCAGTGTTTCAGGACAGTTACAATGGATTGGAAGAGGGGGTTTCTGCTTCTCCTCAAATCATGAAGAATAAGAGTATTGGAAAAGCAGAAAGTGACAGTGTGGAAGAAACAGACACATATGTAAGAATTTGGACGTCTGAGCAACTGATTGATATGGAGAGAAGCAATATCCAGTCTCGGTTAGCACGGCAATATGAAATACAGCAATATAAATACGAAGGAGAAATACCGCAGGATATCAAGGAACTGTCTGACGAAGAGGGTCCAATGGACAGGCCAGATGCATATGCCTGTCTGTGCGCAATGGAAGAATTCTGCGGCGGGACGGATTATACAGTTCTGGAGATAAAATATACAAGTATTTTCGGAGACTGGATGGTGCTGTTCGAGAAAGATGGTGAGCAGTATGTGTGCGCGGACAATAGCATGGAAATCCGCATCTGTGATGCGGCAGTGTGGGAGGAGGTAGTCGGGAATATAGAAAAAAGCGACGCCCTGAGCCGGCTGGCGGAGCAGTACGCGATATTACATTATGTATCTGGAGAGGAAGTTGAGACACCGCAGGATGTGAAAGCAATGCCTGGGTTGGAAGAATGGAAGGTACAAGCAAATGGCAGCCTGTGCGCAATGGAAGAATTCTGCGGCGGAACGGATTATACCGTTTTGGCAGTAAAGCAGGCAGGCTTCAGCTGGATGGTGCTGTTTGAGAAAGATGATAGGCAGTATGTGTGCGCGATAGGCGAAGTTTGTACGTTTTTCACGATATGTGATATGGATGTGTGGGAGGAGATGGCAGCGGATGATGAAGAATAAGCGGTTCAAATACATCGCCGGATTTGCAGCGACCGTGATCCTGTGCAGCGCTTCCTGCGGCACGGCAGAAATCACGAGGGAGAAGGAAACTGTGGATTTTAAAGAATATTTCGAGCATTATGATGAGATGATGGGCAATGATATGCTGTCAACAGGCTATACGAGTTATGACGTCCGGGAGATGGAGAGCCAGATTGACGGGTTCTGGGATTATTATGAACGTTATGAAAAAGCGCAGCAGGATCTGGATCAGACCATTGAGGAATGGGATGCAGACTTTATCGGGGAGGGGACATACATTGCAGGGAGCGATATCCGGGCAGGGAAGTATGTATTCTGTAATCCGGATGGGGATAATAACGATGATAAAAACGCGGTATCCACCTCAAATAAAAAGAATACTTCCTATGCGGATATTTTTACATCGCCGCATTTTAGCGTGATCACACTGCAAAAGGATGATGTGTTAAAAGTGAAAGGGAACCCAAAGCTTGCTCCCCTGGATCAGTTTCCGGAGTTTTCCGTATCCGAGGATGGCTGCTATTATGGCCGCTATTATGAAGTGGGCAGAAATATTCCAGAGGGAATGTACCTGGTATTGTCAATGGATACCAAAAAGGGAAAGATTTCCTGCGGCGGAAACGCCGAGGCGCCAGGCGGCTCACATATAGGGGCTCCACGTACCCGCTTCAGATATATGATT
>VSOB01000135.1 GCA_009774625.1 Lachnospiraceae bacterium | reverse complement strand
GAGATAACAAGGGAATGGGCGTTGTGGGCTGAAAGCCCGGATTGCGATATGGCAAGGATTGACAATTTTTACGAGTTACAGCAATTAGCGTTTCTGAATTGGCTTGCTTCCGGGGACACGCTTGTATTACTGCCGACGAAAAAGCGGATAAACCAGCCCTATGATCTGCGGGTGCAGCTTGTGGAAGCTGACCGCCTTTCAAGCCCGAATAATTATGACACGTTCGACAATCAGATTGTCGGCGGCGTTGAGGTAGACGCTGACGGGGAAGTTGTAGCATATCACTTTTCAAAACACCACCCATTGTCATACGCAAATGAGCGTATGGAGTGGCAGAGGGTGGAAGCATACGGGAAGAAAACGGGCAGAAAGAATGTGCTGCATTTAATGTGCCGGGAAAGGATAGATCAGCGGCGGGGCGTTCCTTTCCTTGCCCCGGTGATCGAAGCATTAAAGCAGTTAGGGAGATACACGGACGCTGAATTGATAGCGGCGGTTATATCAGGGCTTTTCACTGTCTTTATCGAAAAAGAATCCAACGAAGACGGGGAGCCTGTAGGGTCAGGAATATCAGAAGAAGAACTGATAGACGCAGAAGACGAAAACAGCCTAGAACTGGGACCCGGCGCAATACTTGACCTTGCAGAAGGAGAAAAGGCGCATGATATAAACCCCGGAAGACCGAATAAAAATTTCAGCGGTTTTGTGGAAGCGATCTGCCGACAGATCGGGGCAGCTTTAGAAATACCTTATGAATTGCTTTTGAAGCATTTTACAAGTTCCTATTCAGCAAGCCGGGGAGCTTTAGAGGAAGCATGGAAAATGTTCAAAATGTACCGGGCGTGGCTTGCAAATGACTTTTGCCAGCCCGTGTATGAAGAATGGCTTGCGGAAGCTGTAGCGAAAGGGAGGATAAAAGCCCCTGGATTCTTCACTGACCCGTTACGCCGGAAAGCATATTGCAAGGCGCAATGGAACGGACCCGCACGGGGGCTTCTGAACCCGGTGCAGGAGGTAGGAGCAGCAGTAACAAGGGTTGAAAATGGCTTTTCCACCCGGAGTGCGGAAACAATGGAGATGGCTGGCGGGGACTTTTACAGTAACTGCGAACAGCTAAAACAGGAAGAAAAGAAATTAAGGGAGGTAAAGAAAATTGCCAATGCAGGGGAACAAAAAACCGGAAGCACAGCCGGGCAGCGGGGCGACGGGACAAAACCCGGTGAACCAGCCGAGCAGCGGGACGACAATGGGCAGCAGTCAGGGAAACAGGGCGAAAACCCCGTTCGGAGTGACACAGAATAAATTCTGGGACTTTGTGCCAGGAACGGCGACAAAACCGCCTGAATTGCTTCTGTACGGGACAATCAGCAGCCAGCAGAGCTGGTGGGAAGACAGAGTAACGCCCGCACAGTTTAACAGGGAGCTTGCAGCACTGGGGGAGGACGTGCCGGAAATAGTAGTGCGTATCAATAGCCCCGGTGGTGATGTGTTCGCAGCGAACGCAATATACACCCGGTTAAAAGACCATAGTGCAAAGATCATTGTGAAAGTTGACGGGTGGGCGGCTTCTGCCGCCACAATTATCGCTATGGCAGGCGACACAATCAAAATACCGAGAAACGGCGTTTTTATGATTCACGACCCGGCAATGACTGTATGGGACACGTTCAGGGCAGAAGATTTTGAAAAGATGGCGCAGGAATTGAAGGTAATAAAACAGTCGATCATAAACGCCTATTCTGTAAAGACGGGGAAGACGGCTGATGAAATATCCGGCTTCATGTCAGATGAAACATGGTGGACGGGCGACGAAGCGGTGGAAAACGGCTTTTGTGATGAAGTGATGTTTGAAGAAGCCCAGACGGTCATAGAAAACGCAAGCAGAATTATTGTAAATTCTGTACCTATCAATATAGGCAATTTTCGGACCGTTCCGAAAGTGTTGTTAAACAGCCCGGCAGCGACGGGAAGTTTACAAAACGGCATACAGCCGGAAAATAAACCCCAAAAGGAGGAAGAAAAGATGGAACCGAAAGACACGATCACAACGATTGAAGCGTTGAAAGCGGCATACCCCGACTTGACGGCAGCAATAGAAGACAATGCCCGGAAAGAGGAAAGAAGCCGTATCAAGGCATTGGAAGACGCAGCGGTGGGAGGGTTTGAAGATATTGTGAAGGACGCAAAATTTGAAAACCCTATTTCTGCCGGAGAAATGGCGTTGAAGATCGTAATGGAGCAGAAGAAGCAGGGCGGCTTGTATCTCCAGAACAGAGAAGAGGACGTGAACGACAGCCACGTTTCTGATGTAGGCGCAAGCGCAAGCGAAAAGGGAAGCGAAGCGAAAGACCCGTTCAATGAAGCGATTGACCGCTTGTTTCCTGATGTGAAATAAGGGAGGGAAGACAATGTACGAAATTCAGACAAGAACTTGTGAAGCGAAAAACTTTTTCGCTGGGGACTTCCCGACGCTGCCCGAAAGCGGGACGGCGGGAGAAAAGCTGGCAGAGCATACACCCGTTGCGAAAGATGAAAACGGGAATATTGTTGCGGTGACAGCAGAAACAGTGGCAGCAGTCGTGGGAATTACGGCAGAAGCAGCAGAAGCGGAAGCCCCCGTTGTGTATTACATGACAGGGGAATTTTTCGGGGAAGCATTGAACCTGCCGGACGGCGTTACCGTAGAAGACGTAAAAGAACCATTGCGGAAAATATCAATTTTCCTGCGGACATTAGGTTAAAAAGGAGGAAAAAAAGATGGCAAATGAAACAGTAAGCATTTACGACCCCCGGACTATGGGGCGGGTAGTAACAAAAATGCCACCGGTCCACACGTTTTTCAGAAGCACATTCTTCAAGAATGAAGAAACATTCGTAACGGAAGAAGTAGACGTGGACTTTGTGAAAGGTTCCCGCAAGGTTGCGCCGTATGTACATAGATTGATCGGCGGGAAGACCGTGCCGAATACCGGGTACGAAACAAAGACATACAAGCCGCCGCTGGTTGCGCCTGACAAGATCACAACGATTGACAACTTGTTAAAGCGGCAGGCGGGGGAAAGCCTTGTTTCAGGAAGAACCCCTGCGGAACGTGCAGTTCTGAAAATGTCAAGCGATTTTATAGAGCTGCGGCAGATGATTACACGACGGGAAGAACTGATGTGTGTGCAGTCTATCTTCATGGGGAAAATTCCGATTATCGGGGAAGGGCTGAATGAAGTGATCGACTTCCAGTTTACTAACCGGGAGGAAATCACGACGGCAGCAAAGAAGTGGACCGGGAAAGATTCTGACCCGATAGCGGATTTGGAGCGGTGGCATGAGAAGGTACAGCAGACAGGCTTCACAAACTGCGATATGTGTATCATGTCAAAAGATGTGGCAAGAGCTTTCAAAAATCATGAGAAAGTGAAGAGCCTGCTGGACGTGAAGAATTATAACCTTGCTGTCATTCAACCCAAACAGCTTCCGAACGGCGTTACCTATATCGGGACTATCCACGAATTAGGGCTTGACATTTACACATACAACGAATGGTATCTTGACGACTGGACAGACCCGGACCCGAAAAAAGCAACGGAAAAGCCGCTTGTCCCGGAAGGTGAACTTGTTCTTATCAGCAGCAATGCAAACTATTCCATGTATTACGGCGCAATTACTTTGATTGATGAAGACACAAAGGCGTTCCGCACGGTAGAGGGAAAATATGTGCCTGATACATGGGTAAAGAGAAAGCCCGCCAGAAGGTTCTTGCAGTTGTCTTC
>VSOB01000134.1:1656-2774 GCA_009774625.1 Lachnospiraceae bacterium | reverse complement strand
TTGGCGATCTCATCCCCATGCTCCGCCAGAAATTCCTTCTTGTGGCGGGACTTTTTATAGGCGGCGTAGACCTCCCGCGTCTTGGAGTAATTGATGATATGGGTCTTTAGCTGGGCAACCTCGGCCATGCGGCCCTCCAACTGTTTGATATGGCGGGAAACCTCGTCAAAGCGATCACCGGCCTGCTCTGCCCGCGCCGCCAATTCGTCATAGTCGGTCAAATCGTTTTCAACCAGGAAGTTGAGGGTTTTCGCCGCCTCCTTCAGATTGAAAATCTTTGCCCAGCGTTCGTAGCCAGCACCTTTTCCTGCTGCCAGCTTCGCTTGAATGTCAATGAGCATATTGACCTTCCGGCCAGCGTGGGGAACGGCCTTTTTTGCCTCCGCAGACCGCCCGCCCCGGTGGGCGCTGCGCTCCCGCAGGGCCTCCCTGGTGTAGTCGGCCCCCAGCTTATTGGAGCGGGTGAAACGGTCCCAGCCGGGGGCGCGGAAGGACAGCGCTTTGCCCTCCTTGATCTCATAGCCCTCGGCCCGCATCCTCGCAAGAAAATCATCGTAGTCCCGGCAGTCGGGGAGTACCCGGTCAATGGTCTGGCGCAAATGCTCCTTGTGGCTGCGCCCATGCCTGACCGCCTCCATCTCCTTCTGCTTCCGCTCTTTTGTACTCGGCTTCGGGTTCTCAATCACGGACAGGCCGTGCGCCCTGCACAAATCGTCATTGAGCCGCCGGAGAACCAGATAAGAATCCTTGGGGTTTACAAATTTTCCGTCACAGTTGAGATTGGTGCTGTTAAATTCTATGTGCGTGTGAATATGGGCCTTGTCCACATGGGTGGACACAACAAACTGGTGTTTCCCCTCCGTGAGTTTCATCGCCAGCTCATAGCCGATCCGGTTGGCTTCTTCCGGGCTGACCTCTCCTGGTTTGAAGGATTGAATGACCCGGTACATGATAACGTCCCGGTGGACGGGCTGGCTCCGTCCGGTGATCTGGAAGTAAAGCCGCTTGCTAAGTTCAAATTCTTCGGCGGCGGTTTCCGGGGAACACATGAACGAGGACACCAGCTCGCCGTCCTGGGTTTTCTCCGCTTTCTGGTCATAGTCGTGCCGGTCCGCCAT
>VSOB01000134.1:0-1556 GCA_009774625.1 Lachnospiraceae bacterium | reverse complement strand
AGGTAATGGCTGTCCCGCCACTCACCCCCGGACAGCTTCACCAGCGTAGCCAGGGAGAGGGCGTCAATGGGGCTTTCCGCCACAGCCAGCCGGGAACACTTTGGGTCAGCGGCCAGCAGAGAGAAATTGTACCGCTTGTCGCTGCCCTCCGCATCTATCCGAAAGTTGTCCCGCGTTCCCCGCAGGCAGGCGAACCGGGCGCGGCCCGTAGGGTCCCTGCCGACAAAGACGCAGTTCTGATACTTCTGGCTCTCATAAAGCGTACCGGCCTGGATACACGTTTGCAGCAGCTCCGGGTGGATGCCCCGGCCTTGCAGATAGGCCAGCATCATGGAGGGGAACCGGCTGGCCTCCGGGAGTTGAAAGGGCTTCGGAGGTTTCGGCTTGGGCTGTTCCTGGGGCGGCGGGGCGCGGTAGCCGCACAGGGCCTCCACCGCCCCCACAAAGTCCATTCCCCGGACCTTGATGAGATAGTCCAGCGCCGTCCGGCCCCCGATGCCCCGGCTGTTCCAGCACCATTTCCCATGGGAGATTTTCAAGCTGTCATGGGTCCGGGTACAGTATTCGTGAGGGCCGCAGCGTTTCAGCTCATGGGGTTCGTAGGTTTGCAAATAGGATAATAAATCCCATTCCTTTGCTTTTGCGATCTGTTCTTTGGTTACTCCTGGCATTCATTCACCCTTTCTTGCAAAAAAATAGAGGGACGACACTTGGGTCGTCCCTCACGTTAAAAGCTGGTATTCAATTTTGTCATACCCGGCGATTACCGGAACACTCAATCCTCCGGCTGGTCCAGGCCAAGCCGCTGGGCGATTTCTTCCGGCTTTAATCCGGCTTTGCTGGCGCTCTTAATCAAATCCTGGATTTTCTGCTTTTTGGTCTTACGGGGCTTGCGCGGCGGTTTGGGAGCGAGAATGTCCTTTTTCTTCTGCTCTAAAGCCGCGATCCGCTCCTTAACAGCCGTCTCCTTCTTATCGAAGTCCTCATTGGCGGCATCTCTTTTAGCGGCAAGAGATTCCAGCTCTTGATTCAGCTTTTCAATCTTGCTGTCAACGGCCTCGGCCATCTGCTGGGGGGTGCGGCGGGTGCGCTTCGTGTTTTGCTCATCCATGATAACTGCTCCTTTTTGATGTAATATTTTCCGCTGAATCTAATCAGGAAAATTATATCCCAAAAACATCAATTCCAAATAACTTTTTTATCATAACACAGGATAAGCATTTTGAAAATAGGCTTTCAAGTAAAAATAGGCGGCGAGAGCGCAAAATACACGCTCCCGCCGCCCTCGCAGTCACAGCGATTCAAATTTCTTCAGCAGGTCGTTGATGCCCTGCCAGACCTCCGTATAGCCCTGACGCAAATCTTCCACGTCCTGGGCGTAGAGATTTCGGGTGCTGTTGCAGCGGCGGGCGATCTGGTTCACATTGCTGGAAATGGAGCGCAGGAGCTTCACCAACTCCACCACGCTGGACATATCCAACTGGACCACATATCCGTCCACCGCCATTTTCCGCAGGTACGCCCGCAGATTCATCGTCCCCAGCAGGGCCATTTTC
>VSOB01000133.1 GCA_009774625.1 Lachnospiraceae bacterium | reverse complement strand
TGGAGCAGGTGGCGACGCTGCCGACGGAGCAGCAGGAAAAGTTATCTTTCTTCATACAGGGATACGTAGCAAGCAGCCAGGCCGGGAGATCCCACCGGGAGGAAGTAGCAGTCTAACAGGGCAGGCGGCCATAGAGCCGCCGCCCAGGTAAGCGCCTTTAATTCAGTGGTAGAAACCGCGTAACGGACGCGGGGGCGTCGGTTCGATTCCGGCAAGGCGTTTTAGGTATAGGGTGGCACCCTATAGCGCGCCTGGCAGCAGGCAAACAGCTGGCAGGCGGATACCGTGAAAAAATAGCAGCGGGCGCGCCTGCTAGAAAGCACGTGGATGGTCAACAAGTTTTTCCCTGTTTTTTAATGCGAAAAATAGGAACGCGGTATACGTAAGCCAGGGACAGAGGGCGAAGCCATGAGAAAACAGAGGCCGCCGCCGGAACAAAAGAAGGTTTACAGGTTTTTGGCGAAGCAAGGAAAGATATGTCACGGGGCGGCAGCAGTACGGAAAGCTGCCGCCAAAAGAGGCAGGAAGCGGGGCAGGATATGACGGCAGACGAACGGAGAAGTAAGGCTATAAGGGACTTTTACCGGGTGTACAAGGAATACGGCCAGCTGGATAATGTGCGGTACCATATGCGCGTCGAAATGTCCGGGGACACCTTAATAGAAATACATAGATACTATGGTGATCGGAAGGGCGAACGTGTCTTAAGAGTGACGCAGGAAGAAGTAGAAGGCGCAGAAGTGACAGCAGAAGTGGCAGCGTATGAACAGGCGGCAGATCAGCTTGTAAGCATGATACAGAGCAGGCGCGAAAGCCTGGGAAAAAACGAGCGAAGGCGCCAGGAAGTAAGGCGCTGGGCGTGAAGGCCGGGAGGGGCGGAAGTATGCTTTATGCGGTAAAGAGCCGGAACACCGGGAAATATGTTACGGGTACAGACTTTAGTAGAGGAAAGCCCAGGCAGATCATGGCAAAGGATAGGCCGCCGCTGCTTTTGGATGATTGCGGCGGGAAGCTGCCGGACAGCGTGGAAATGGAAATGAAGCGGCGGGGGATTAACCACAGGCGCTATAAACTGGTTCCGGCAGAAGTGCGGGAGATAGAGAAGCAGCAGCGGCAGCAGGCGGAACCGGAGCGCAAGCCGCTTCCGGCAGGATACTATAACATGGATTGCATGGCAGCGCTGCCACTCTTCCCGGATAAGTTTTTCGACATTGCGGTAATAGACGCGCCCTACGGGATAGGTGCCGACAATATGGCAATGGGGACGAACAAGGCCAGGAAAAAGAACGGGTACCCGGCAGAGAGTACGGCGGAGCGGGTGAAGAGAAGCCGGAAGGAAAGCGGCGCCGGAAAGTGGGATAACCAGGTACCGCAGCCGGAATACTTTGCAGAACTTTTCCGGGTATCCAAACATTGCATTATATGGGGCGGGAACTACTACGACCTTCCGCCGACGCGGGGCGTTGTTGTGTGGGATAAGCTGCAACCCTGGGAAGCGTTTAGCCAGGTAGAAATAGCCTGGACGGATTACGACCGGGCGGCTGCCATTGTAAGGCTGTCAAACACAGGGGGAGCCAACACGGAAAGGAAGATACACCCAACGCAGAAGCCGCCGGAACTGTATGGCTGGCTTTTCGGCCATTACCTGCAGCTTAAGCGCGGCGACAGGTTCCTGGATACGCACGTAGGCAGCGCCAGCAGCTTAATGGCAGCGCATGACGCCGGGTTAGAGGCCTGGGGGTTTGAGAAGGACGCATACTATTACGGCCTGTCTGCGGATAGGCTGGAAAGATACAAGGCACAGTACAATATTTTCCAGGTTGCGGAGCAGATGGAAATAGAGATATAGGAAGGCGGGAACATGAAGGCGGATAGGATATTACCTACAGAGGCGGCGGCCATTATGGGGGCTTCCCCGCAGTTTGTACGGGTGGGATTGCAGACCGGGCAGCTGGATATAGGAAGCGCCGTTAAAATGTCTTCTGTATGGACTTACAATATACAGCGCGATAGGCTGGCGGCACACGTCGGCCGGAACATAGACAGGGAATTAGAGGCGTTGCGGGAAGGGAAGGGGTAAGGAGTTGGAACAGATATTAAAATACCCAGGAGCCAAAAAAAGGCTTGCGTCCTGGCTGCTTTCGTTCGTTCCGGAACACAACGTATATTTAGAACCGTTTTTCGGAAGCGGCGCCCTGTTTTTCGATAAGCAGCCGTCAAAGATTGAAACCATAAACGATATAGACGGCGAAGTATGTAACCTTTTTAGGGTAATACGGCAGCAGGCGGAAGAGTTGGCGAAGCTGGTAGAAATGACGCCATATAGCCGGGAAGAATACGAACGGGCTTTTATCGTCCAGGAGAGCGACGACGAAGTAGAGAAGGCGCGGAAGTTTTTAACGCGTTGCTGGCAAGGCATGGGAAGCAGCAACGTATACAAGAATGGTTTTAGGAGTAGCCAGCAGAGCGGAAGCCCGCGAACAACGAAGCATTGGGCGGAAGTTCCGGACAGAATTTTACAGGCGACCGAAAGGCTGAAAATGGCACAGATCGAAAGCACGGACGCGGTGGAACTTATGGGAAGATATGACACGCCGGACGTATTTATATATCTTGACCCGCCATACCTTCCAGGGATTAGAAAAGGGTACTTGTATAAGCATGAAATGAAAGAAGAAGACCATAGGCGCCTTCTTCTGACAGCAGTAAAGCACCCAGGGAAAATACTTATAAGCGGATATGATAGCGCGCTTTACAATGAAATCCTGAACGGATGGAACAAAGAGAGCCGACAAGCGCAGGCAGAAGGCGGAGCGAAAAGGATAGAAACGGTATGGTACAACTACAATTTAAGCTATCAAATGAAACTTGCGACAGAAGCGGCGGAGGGGTGAAGGAGTGCATACAGCGGACATACGGCATAATAGAAGCGGTTATTATGACGAAACGGCCTACATGGCTATTATAAGCGCGGACAGAGGCAGCAGGAAGAAAGAAGCAGGAAAGGAAAGCGGGAAAGATGGAAAAGAGAGAAAACGCGGTAGGAATGGCCGGAAGGATAGCCGGAGAGATTGAAAGGCAGCCGGATATATACGGAACCAGGGGGCTAAAGAGGTTTTCCCTGGAGATCAGCAGAGCAGACGGCAGCAGGCAGGCCAGCGACCGCGTGATAGTAATTTACGGCCAGGAAGCAGAGGCGACGCCGGGGCAGCTGGCAGACGGCGCCTACGTTATGGTTATGGGGAAAATGCAGACCTATAAAGAGGTTCCAGGCGGGCGTATCGTGGTTTTCGTCCTGGCGGAGTATGTGGGGGTTGTTTCGGAGCAGGTGGAGCAGCAGAACGGCGTATACCTGGAAGGGGATGTAGCCAGGAAGCCGATACACAGAACCACGCCGAAGGGAAGGAAAATTACGGAAGTAACGGTAAAGGTTCCTTCTGCCTTTACGGAAGGGTACTTTAGCTTCATTCCTACAATATGCTGGGGAAGCGACGCAGAGGCGGCAGCAGAGTACCGGGAAGGCGCCAGGGTAGCACTGGAAGGACGTTTACAGAGCCGGGATTATACAAAGCGCCTGGAAGGCGTAGAAGTCACTTTAACGGCCTATGAGGTAAGCGCGCGGCACATTGAAAAAAGAATATGTGAGTAAGGCAAAGAGAAGCCCCCAGCAGTTCGGGAAAACTGCCGGGGGTTATGCCATACGTGAATATCCGTCATAAATAATTATATTCCACGTATGGCGGGAAGTCAAGAAAAACGCGGGCGGGAACCCGCTTTTAACACTTGATAAAAGTATTAAGTATTCGACTATAGAAGGCTATAAAGGGGGTGCCTGGATGTGCCATATGTGGAAAGGATTGTAAAGGCAGGTAAGACCATAGAAGTAGATCGGTACTTTACCAGCCAGTATAAAAAGAAGGGGATTAAGAAGGGGGATAAGGTAAAGCCCACCAAAGAGGAACAGAAAAAAATAAATAGCAAGATCGCGGAAAGAAAATTACGGTTGCTGCTGAATGAGAATTACCAGGACGGTGACTTACATATAGATTTTGGTTATGTCCGTAAAAAGGGTATGGAGTACAGGACACGGGAAGAAATGAGGAAAGACGCTGATATATTCTTACGGGAGTTACGGAAGCTATACAAGGGTGAGGGATACGCGCTTAAGTATATTCATGTGATGGAGATAGGGGAGAAGGGAGCCAGGCACCACCATTTAGTTATAAATCAGCCGGGCATAGACACAAAGAAGATACAAGCCTGCTGGAAGAAGGCATACCAGGGAAACAGCAAGATACATTTTAGCCCGCTGGATACAGAAGGGGACTACAGCAAGCTGGCGGCGTATCTCATAAAATACACGGATAGGACGTTAGGGACGGAAGAGGCATTACAGGGGAAGCGGTGGAACAGAAGCAAAAATTTAGTAATGCCGGAACCGGAATACAGGATAGTGAAGGACAGGAACACATATTACAGCGAGCCGAAGCCATACAAGGGCTATTACATAGTCAAAGACAGCGTAGAGGTAGGGACACATAGCCCGGAGTATTACGGGTATGGGTACCTGCATTACAGAATGGTGAGGCTGGATTGAGCGGAAAGGAGCGTAAGGGCATGGAAAGAGTGATAGCGGTAGCGGCAGCAGTCGTCTTCCTTCTTGTGACAGGTACAGCGGCAATAGTGGGCGCTGGTATCGTGGCGGAAGGGTTGAACCAGTTACACCGCTGGGAAGAGTGGGGCGGCCAGGATGATAGAAAGGGGGTGGGGTTGTGAGGAACTTTAGATTAAGCGACGAAAGCGGACACCAGGAAGCAATAATAGAGTGGTGCGCCCGGAATATGCAGCAGTACCCGGAATTGGAATTACTGTACCATGTACCGAACGGCGGGAAGCGGGATAAGGCGACGGCTACGGCATTAAAACGCCAGGGCGTGAAAGCCGGGGTACCGGACTTAGTATTACCTGTAGCCCGCTGCGGGTATCATGGCTTGTATATCGAGTTGAAGGCGCCGGGCGGTTCCGTCCAAAAGTCGCAGAAGGAATTTATAAAGCGCCTGGGGCAGCAGGGGTATTTAGCGGTGATCTGCTACGGCTGGCAGGATACTGTACAGCTGATAGGTGATTACCTGGACGGCCAGGTATCCCAGGACGCGGCAGCAGGCGCCGGAAAAGAAGCAGGCCAGGAAGCAGCCAGCCTATTGCTTCCGCTGGCGTAGGGGGTGAGAGGATGGCAAGCAAGACTATTTACAGCTGCGACCGCTGCGGGAAGGAATGGGAACACAAGATAGAAAATGGTTTTGGAAACAACCCAAGACATTTAGAGTATGAGGCATTACGGAAGGTAGACTTATGCCCGGAATGTGAAGCGGAGTTCTACGAAGCTATAAGGAAATACCGCGAAAGCGGAAAAAATAAAATCTAACAAAGTTCGCTAGGTTCAACGGAGCGAAAGAAAGGCGGAAAGCATGACAAGAGTAATTAGCATTATCAACCTTAAAGGGGGAGTAGGTAAAACCTTTACAGCTGCCAATATGGGGCATATTCTGAACGGATACGGGAAAAGCGTATTACTGGTAGACAATGACAAGCAAGGGAACCTGTCAAAGCTATACAGTGCTTACCAGGATGAAACGGAGTGCGAAACGGCCAAACTGCTGCGGCGCTGCTACGGACATATAAATAGCCTGCGGTTTTGCTTAATGGGCTATCCCGGTATGGATATTATACCAGCGAATATGTCTTTATTGCAGGCTACGAACGATTTAACCAGGGAAGAGAGCGAAGACCAGATAGAACGCTTTAAGGCGCTGGAAGAGGCCTACCCGCTGGAAGAGGGAAAGCCCTATGATTTTATCATCATAGACAACCCGCCGGACTTAGGGCTAAACGTCATTAACGCCCTGGCAATAAGCGACGACGTGATAGTACCCACAAAAATAGACGCCTGGGCGCTGGCAGGCCTGGACGTGATTATAGAGCAGGTGGAGCAAATGAAGCAGCTTAACAGCCGCCTGCAATTCCGTGGAGTGCTGCCGACAATGTGGCAGAATACCGACGCCAATATATCCGGCCTGGAATGGTTAAAGGAAAAAGGATATAAGGTATTCGATAGCAAGATATGGTATGGAGCGAAGGCGGCGGAAAGTACGTTTTTCTGCAAACCGATTGTAGAGTATGCGCCACGCAGCTGGGTAGCGATAAGGTACCGCAAATTTGTGGCGGAATACATGGCAGAGATCGAAGCGGAGCAGGCAGCAGACCTGCAGAAAGGGAAGGGGGTACAGTAATGGCGGGGATAAAAAGAAAAATATTCTACACAATGATGATAGAAAACGGCGTAGTTGGAGTAAAGGAACAGGACGGATACGAGATAGAAATAGATGGAGAAAAATATAATGCCTATACAAACCATTACAGTACAGCGTACATAATAGACGAACAGACGGGAATAGCGGTACTGACATATTATTTTTCAGAAGGTGAAGAACAAGAAGAGATAGAAATATTAAAAAAGGCAAAATACAAATTGCTGGAAGGTGAAACGCTGGAAAAAATGCGAAAAAGCAGAAATAGAGAAAGCTATAAAATGTTTGAAGCATATAAAAGAGCGGAAGAGTTAAGGGAACAGCAAAAAGAGGCTGTAAGCCGTGAAATAGAAGCGGACAGAAAGAACGGGAAGGGGGCAGAATAATGGCAGCATTTAACGTATTGGATATGATGAACCCGAAGGCGCGGCAGCAGGTGACGAACGTAAAGGACTTCCAGGAAATATACTTGAACCCGAAGGAAGTAAAAGAGGCGCCGGAGAATACACGGAAGACCTACGAGGGCATAGAAGCCCTGGCAGACAGCTTCCTGCTGGTGGGACAGGAGCAGCCCACCGTACTGGCAAGGGTAAACGGTGAATTTTTCATAGTGGACGGCCACCGCCGGAACCGGGCGAACCTGTTAAACCTGGAACGCGGGTACCAAAAATTTGAGAAGGTGCGGTATTTCTTCCGGGATATGTCGGAAACCATGTACGAACTGGCGTTACTGTCCGGGAACGGGTATACCCAGGGGCTTACGGATTACGAGAAAACGGAACTTGCCGCCAGGCTTAAGAAGGTATTGGAGAAGATGAGGGAGAACGGGGAAATATCCCAGGAAGGCCGTATACGCGATATAGTAGGCAATATCCTGGGAGAGAAGCCCACCAACATGGCGCGTATTGAGAAAATCAATAATAGCGCCACACCGGAGATTAAAGAGCAATTCAAGGAAGGCAATATAGGCATATCGAAAGCCTACGAAGCTGCAAAGCTGCCGGAAGAGGAACAGAAGGCCATAGCTGCCAGGGCGGCAGCAGGCGAAGACGTGAAAACAAAGGAGATCGCGCAGAAGGTGGCGGAGAAGGTAGCAGCGAAAGCCCAGGAGAAGGCAGAAAAGGCAGCAGAGGACGCGGAGAAGGCGAACATAGAGGCCGAACAGGCCATAGCGGACGCCATAGAGAAGCAGGAAAAGGCGGAAGAAGAGGCACAGAACGCCAGGGAGTTAAAACGCTATGTAGACGCCAGCACGGCGCTGGGTGAAATGTCCGAAACGGACACCGAAGCGCTGATAAATACGGGGCTGCCTGGTGATCGTTCTACATGGGATACGAGGCAATGGGCTATATATACGCTGCGCCGGATGATGTACGTAGTAGACGCCTTAAGCTATGACGACGTGCAGACCATGCAGGAAATATTGATAAGGGCAGAGAACCCGGAGAAGAGCCAGGGAGAAGAGGCGAAGGCGGCAGCAGGCCAGGAAGGCGGGGAACATGAAGACAAAAGAAGTTAAGAGTTTTTCCGAAGTTGACACAAGCGGGATAAAACAGCCTATTGTATGCGTTTACAGCCACCCGGCAGACTTCCCGGAAAAGTGCGTAGCCCGCATATTCGACGGGACGACGCCAACGAACATAATAATAACCAGGGGTACCGTGGACGAACTGCGGGAAGACATTTCTAAACAGTTCCCGGATAAGCTACCCTTTGCAGCAGGCCAGGAAGACCATAAAAGCGTAGTGGAAAGCTGGATATAGGGAAGGGGCGAAGGAATGGGGCAGCAGGTGAAGGAATTTATAGCGGGAATTATGAAACGATACGCGGACGCTGTAGAAAGCTGGATTATGGCAGTAGGGGAGTTCGCGGAAGTGATAGCGCAAGGAATATTATATTACGGCAGTTATTTACTGGCCGGGCTGGCGGTTGCGCTGGCCTGGCTGCTGCTGGCGGTAACTATGCCAGTATGGTACCTGCCGTATAAATATTTCACCAGGAAAGGAGCAAAGAGAAAATGCAGACAAGGGAACAAAAGGCAATACAGGAAGTAATAAAAATATGTCTGCCGGGAGTGGATGCAGAGGCCGCAATAGAAGCGATCGGAAGGGTGGCGAAAGCTGTAGTAGAAGCCATTCCGGCAATGATAAAAACCGTTAATGACACATGGGAACGGGTAAAGGAATACATAAAGAATATGCCGGAAGAGCAATACAAAGAGTTCTTAGAAGAACTTACACCGGAAACAAGGGGCTGGGCGGCGGCAATAAGAGCGGCAGCAGGCCAGGAAAGCGGAAAGGAGATATAGGGAAATGGAAGAGAATGTAAAGACTGCGGAAGTAGAGGTAGGCGTAGACCTGGGAACGCCGGAAGGGCAGCAGGAAGCTACCTGCCTTCCGCTTACCGAAGACGCCTTAAAAGCCATGTTACAAGAGGCGGCAAAAACAGCCATTAAAGAACTGAAACAGGAAGAAACCAAAGAGCGGAAACGGAATAAATACCATGATACTTTTTCACTGATGAAGTGTTACCGTGACGCGGTTTTCCATATCGAAAACGCGGTAAGCGAAGGTACCCAGCTGGAAATACAGGATATGACGGAAGAGCAGCAGGAAACCTATTTACGCAGCGTACGGCGTACGAGGTTCAGAACTATGCTTATGACGGCGAACGTAGACAAGGCCATAGACGAAATGGCAAGGCGCCGGACGGCAGCAGGCCGGGAACTGGAATATAAAGTATTTGACATGTATTTCATGCAAGGCATGGCCTACGAACAGATCATAGAGCGGGTAGAGAAAGACACCGGGGAACGCCTGGGGAAGAATACGCCACGCCGCTGGGTAACTGGAATTATTAACGAAATGTATGTATTGTTATGGGGGTTAGAAGATGAAAAGTAGAATAATGGCAAGGGTAAGAAAGTGGCAGCGCCGGAGATTAAGAAGGCGGCAGCAGGAATTTTTATACAGGATGTACGAAAGCGGGATTATCAAACTAGAAGAAATGTGGGTAGCACTGCAAAGCTGGCAGAGCGTGGGAACCGGGGCGGGATATGTGAACATGGGAGACGGCGAACAGCTGGAAGTGATACAGACGGGATATACATATATCTTTCAAATATCAAACTTAATGAGGCGGGAAGATCGGGAAGAAGAGGAACAGAGGATAAAGAAGGAGCTGGCAGCAGGCGTACTTATACTGGACGCCAGGGCGTCGCTGGTGGATGTAAAGCCGCGTCTTAAGACAGTGGTAAACAAATGGTAAAAAGCTGGGGTTTTCATAGTAAAGCCAAAGCAGTAAAATGGTAACATGAAAATAGTAGCAGGCGCCAGGCTGGCAGCAGGCTACTATTTTTCTTTTGGGAAGGAAGGTGCGATATGAAGCAATGGGCGCAGGCGTTCTATTTGTCACAGAACTGGAAGGACACAAGCCGGGCGTATATGCTTACGCAGAATAATATATGCGAACGCTGCGGGGAGCCTGCGAAGATATGTCACCATAAGACGTACTTAACGCGGGAGAACATAAACGACCAGGCCATAGCATTAAGCTGGGATAACCTGGAAGCATTATGCCAGGATTGCCACAATAAAGAACACCACCGCACAGAGAGGAACAGGCGTTATAAATTTGACGCAGAAGGAAATATAGTTTACCTGTAGTCCCCCCCATTCCCCGGAAAAAATAAGGGGACGGAATACCGAGGGGGGAACTGCAAAAAAACCCTACGGGCGCGCGCGTGCGTGGTGTAGGGGGCGGTCTCTTATAAAGATCAGACGCTGCCGCCGAGACACCTTGTGAATATCTAGGTGGGAGCCGGAGAAGTAAAACAAAAAAGAGTGGGGCGGGGGGGGG
>VSOB01000132.1 GCA_009774625.1 Lachnospiraceae bacterium | reverse complement strand
TTCTGCGGATCATCTTTACATCGGTGGGCCTCGTCAGCGGCGATTCCAATATAGTGCAGGGCGTTCTTCCCCTTCTCCTGCTTCAGCCGGTTGGCCTCTTTCCGAATCAGGTGTGTTTTGCGCTGTCCAGTACACCAGCGTACCCTCATACCGGGCCAGCCATAGCCCGTCAAAGGCTGACCTTTCGCGATACGGCGCTCAATAGCCCGTTTTTGCTGCTGGGGAATCTCAAACATCATCCACTCGAAGCTGTGGGGATGGCGCAAAGTGGTGATATGGATGCCACGCTCCCGAAAAAGCAAACTGTCCAGTTTGGCAATATGTTCCTCCATTTCAGGAAATTCCATGCCGGTATCCGCATAGAGTACGCAGTCAATGGGCATTCCCTTCTCAATCATCAGGAGCAAAACGCACGAACTATCTTTTCCACCGCTCAGGCTGACAGCGTGATAAAAGTTGCCGTTTTCGTTTGTTTTCGTCAATTAAACCTCCTTAGACGCAAAAAGAAGCCCCGGAAGGAACAAGTCCTTCCGGGGCAAACGAATGATGTGTGGTTAATTGGAGTTAATAGCCCGTCCGGGGCAGTGTGGTGGATTTCCCGTAGATGTTCGTCACCCAGCGGGACACCGCCTGAATCCACTCGCCATTGTAAACGCCGCCTACATCAGCCTTATTTACAAAGGCTCCGGCAGGCAGGCCGGAACGGGCGGTGCAATAGATGTAGGGCTTTTCCACCTGGGCGAAGCCAGCGGGGGCCTGACCAAACACAAACATGATCTCGGTCACTCGCTCATTGGAGGCCAGCCCCAGGGCAACAGGAGACGCAGCCAGGGTGTAATTCCGGCTGGTGGACAGGTTATCCGCCAATGTCTGATATTCGCCGCCGTTGACCCGGTAAACGATCTTGTAATTGCCAGGGCGGTTATAGGTTCCGGTAACAACGGTATCCAGCCGCACCTCCGCAGGCAGGGTGTCCCTCCAATAGAAGCTGTCCAGACGGACATTGGAGCTGTTAGCGATGCCAGAGAACACATAGCGCACCGGCTGTCCGCCCATGACCTCCTTGGGACCGGTCTTAGTGATGGATACGCCGGTGGTCAATGCCTTGTTGGTCACTTCAAAGCGCACGATCTGGCCCTCATGCTCCAAATAAGCAGTGAGAACCGTATCGTTCACACCATAATTTGCGGGAGCCTTGACCTCCCGAATGGTGTAGCGGCCCAGGGGCAGGGGCTTGGACGCCGCCAGACCACGGCTGTCGGTTTTGATGGTATCCACCAGATTGCTGGCCTTATCGTAAATCTCGAACACGGCCCCCTCCAGCAGCGTCCCCTCCGGCAGACCGTTGGTGGGGTTGTAATCAGCGGATTTTTTTACGATCTGAATCTGCGCCGTAATGGGCGTATTCTTCCACTCCACCAGCGTGGTCTCTCCGGCAGTGACATACACGGTTTTCATCTGCGTATCGGGGATATAGCCCTCGTTTTCCAGCTCCCGCAGGTAGTAACGGCCGGAGGTGGTCAAGTTTTCAATGTAGACGTACCCGCTGTTGTCGGAAGTGTACTGGCCCACGGGGGTGTTAGCGCTGTCGTACAGCAGGAATGTTACCCCTTGGATGCCCTTCCCGGTCACGCTGTCGGTCTTATGAATCAAAATGCCGCTGAAAGCCTTGTTGGTAATGGTGACGGTTGTGGCTTTGCCGTCCTGGATGGTGAAGTAGGTGGGGGTAGCGTCCAACTCAAAACCCTTCGCCGCCTCGATCTCCACAGCGTAGTAGTCTCCGGCATCCAGGTCCAGATGGGCGCGGCCCTGCTTATCGGTGGTAATGGTATCCACCAGCGCACCGTCCATCTTCCTGATCTCAAAGGACACGCCGGGGATGCGCTTGGATTTGTCGCTCTCGGAAACCTTGATAAGCTCCAGTCCGCCCTCGGCCTTGTTGAAGAAGGTGAGACTCTGCGCGTTCCCCTGCTTGATGAGGATGGACTGCGGTGTGGTATCCAGCACATAGCCGCTGGCGGTCTTGGTTTCCTTGGCGGTGATGGTTGTGCCGGGGGTCAGATCGGTGAGAACAATGCGCCCGTTCCTATCGGTGATATACTCGCCGTTGTTCGGCCCCATAACCGCACCAGAGCTGTCGGTGACGAGGAAGGTCACACCCTGGATGGGGTCGGTGGTGCCGTCCACATACTTC
>VSOB01000131.1 GCA_009774625.1 Lachnospiraceae bacterium | reverse complement strand
CCTACGTTCTGGACAGTCTGAGCCAGAACACCACGCTGGTGAAGAACATCAAGGCGTACACCCTGGCGGCGCTCTACAACGCGCCCACGACCATCAGCCAGTATTACGCATCCCTGGTCAGCCACGATCTGGCCCAGGAAGCGGCTGGAATATAAACCGGACAGACGAAGGAGGATTTCTGTATGGCAAACAAAATCGACATTCTGGTGGTAGAACCCGGCGAGGCTCCCCGCCCCACCCAGGTGGAGGACACGCTGGAAGCCTTTCAGCAGATTGTGGGCGGGCCTATCGAGGCCGGGTGCTACCTGCCCCAGCGGGTCATGCTGATTTGCAACAGCGAGGGCAAGCACATGAAGCTCATGCCCAACCGGGAGAATCCCATGGACAGCGGGGACTTCATCGCCGGGACCTTCCTGCTGTGCGGCTTTGAGGGGGAACACTTCACCTCCCTGACCCCCGCCCAGCGGCAGGAATTTGAAGCCTATTTCGCCACGTCCGGCCCGGAGGGAGGCGATAAGGATTGACCCACCGCAACCTGCTCCGCCGCCTGCGGGTCCCGCCTTAGTACATATCGGCTCAAACTGCAATCACACAAAATTCAGAAAGGAGACTGATCGTTATGAAAATACAGCGAATCGTCACGCTGCTGTGTACTGCCGCACTGCTTCTGTGCGCGGCCTCGCCCCCCGCCCTGGCTGCGGACCGCTCCGCTGCCTGCTACTACCCGGTGGAGGTAGAATCCTACACCGCCGGGGACTTTGACCAGCCCCGCATCCGCAAGGTCTACCAGCTTTCCCGTTCAGACGATCCCGCCGGTATTCCCACAGAGGATTTTGAGGAATACGGCAGGACCTTCCACCTGATGGAAATGACCCGGAAGGATGAGATCGGCG
This sequence comes from Lachnospiraceae bacterium, assembly GCA_009774625.1. Classification (GTDB taxonomy): domain Bacteria; phylum Bacillota; class Clostridia; order Lachnospirales; family Lachnospiraceae; genus VSOB01. The sequence continues at coordinate 5,449 of VSOB01000131.1, read as the reverse complement.
TGGAGACCCAGCCCCTGACCAAGACCGTCACCACGGACAGCGCCACCGGCGATCTGGGGGAGATTTTGAAGCAGCTTGCCCCGGAGATCGAGGCGGAGACGGAGGACGGCTATGCCGGAATGCTGAAGCTGGACTACAACAGCGTCCAGGCGGAGGTCAAGGGCTACAAGACCTCCACCCGGAACCTCTCCGCCAGCCGGACCTATCCCAACCTGTCCGACGCGGACCTGTCCCTGGTTCCCAAGACGGTGACAGAGGGCGGCAGGACGCTGACGCTGGCGGATGTGAAGTGGTCCGATTCCACGAATATGGAGGGTGAGGATGTGGTGGTGCGCTATACCGCCACCGCCAGCTATACCGGCTCCGTCACCAGCCGCTATGCCACCGGCTACACCGTCACAGCGGACTACACCGGCGAGGTTGCCAAAACCAACTGCGAGATCGTGACCTATACCGCCATCTTCGGCTGTACGGATGTGCCCTATCACGATACGAAAACCAACGCGCCCCAGGACAGCGGCCTGACCGGGGCGGATACGTCTCAGGAGATGCCCCCTGCGCCCCAGAGCGGCCCCGCACCCTCTACAATGCTCTCCGTACTCGGCTGTGCAGGCGGCATTGCCGCACTTTTGGCCGCTGGCGGGTGGAGCGTGATGAAAATGAGAGAAAGGAGATCAGACACTTGAAGCTGCGAACCTATTTGAAGGCCCTGCTTATTTCGTCTCTGCTGGTGACATTGTTCGTCTCCCCGGCCAGCGCCCTGGAGTACGACTTTGATGGAGCGGACGATTATCTGTTCGGCAAGCCCACCTCCCAGGAGGTCATTCACCGGGAGGAAGAAGCTCAGAACACGAACCGGAGCAAGACCGCCGCCCGGATGCCGCCCGGTTTCGGAACGCCCACCAGCTACCTCCCCAACTCCGGCGAGTACCTGACCCCCAACCTTGCCCCCGGCGGCATGGACGGCGGGCTGGTCAACAGCTTGGGGAATGTGGACTACACCACCCTGCCCAGCGTGGACGGCTCCGCTCTGCCCAACCTCCCCGATCACAGCTTTTCCACCAGCACCTGGACGGGGAGCGGCGGCGTTGGCTATACGGATGTGACCCAGGACAGCTACTATACGGACGGAACCCTGGGCAGTCTGCATATTCCCGCTATTGGCCTTACCGCCAAGATCGTCCAGGGAACGGACAGCGCGGCGTTGACCAAGGGCGTGGGCCATTTCACCGACACCAGCATTTGGAATGGCAACGTCTGTCTGGCCGCTCACAACCGGGGCACCAACTCCTATTTCGGGAAAATCCATACGCTGAGCATCGGGGACAGCATCACCCTCACCACCAAGGAGGGGACCCGCACCTACTCTGTCACCAGCGTGGAGAAGGTCAGCGAGACGGACAACAGCGGCACCGCCTCCACCAGCGACAACCAGATCACCCTCTATACTTGTGTGAGGAATGAGCGGGAATACCGCTGGTGCGTGAAAGGCATCGAAAGTTAAGGAAAAACTTTCGCAAAACCGCTTGACAAATATTTCCATTTCTGCTATGATATACTTGGTTAGATGCAGCTAACTCCCGGATAGACAGAAATGGAGGCGTCAAAATGAAAAACAGGTATTTCACTTTCGTAATGGGTATGCTGGTTGGAGCGGTGCTGTTCGGCGGTGGGACCGCCTATGCCGCAGGGGTCATAGCGGAATTATCTGTCCAGCCCATCTACGTGGACGGCCAGCAGGTTCAGATGACCGCATACAGCATTGGCGGCAACAATTATGTGAAGCTGCGGGACATTGGACAGGCGGTGGGCTTCAACGTATACTGGCAGGACGGCGTTCAGATTGACAGCGACGCGCCATACACCGGCACAGCCCCGGCACAGACGGATTCCATTCGGGTGAGCAGCTACAAGGGGACCACCTTGAAAGCGGGGGAAGGGAGCGGCCTGATCGTTTCGGAACCGGGCTGTACCGCAGTCTCCAGCGACCCCGCCATTGTGCGTGTAGAAAATGTGCTGGGCTACTGGACGGCCAAGACGCAGGCTCCTGGTAAGGCCACCATCACCGTGACCGCCCCGGACGGGCGGACAGGGAGCGTGACAATTACCGTGGAAGCGGACGGTCCATCCTCTCCTGCCGGTGAAACCAGCTCCGCCCTGGCGGACAACATGGAGATTCGCCAGGAATTGATTCAGCTTATCAATCAGACCCGCAAGGCCAACGGCGTGGCGGAGCTGCCAGTCAACGAGGCCCTGATGAACGCCGCACAAGCCCTCTCGGATCAGCGGTATTCCTGGCACCACACCCAGGAGGAATGCGAAGCCGTGATTGACAGCGGCTATCCTTACGGTTTTGGCATAAACCTGACGGTATTCACTGGTGTTGCCGCAGAGGATGCAGCCCAACACGCCCACGAAAACTGGCTTAATTCTTCAGGACACTTTGAAACCATGATAAAGCCAGACTGTGACGGTATTGGCGTGGGTGTGACTGAAAGCGGCGGCGCAACCTACTGTTATATGATCGTTGGCAGACCGAACACCCACAATCCCTACGAATAACTGAATACGGATATGGAAAGGTCTTTCAGCCCCATGCTGAAGGGCCTTTTCTTATACCGCAAAATGGAAAGGAGTTTTTTAACATATGAAAAAAATCCGGTTCTCCCTCACCCGCATAACGGCTATGCTGTTGGTGCTGGTGTGTATCTTGGGCTTGCTGCCTGCCACGGCGCTGGCGGCAAGCCCCAGCTCCATCAAGATGGACGACTGTACTCATAACGGGGTCAAATATGAATCCCCGGCTCTGGGCACCTGCCATCTCCACCAGATGCACTTTGGGCTTAATGGAAAGAGTACCATGGGCTTCTGCGCCGAGAAAGGCAAGGGCATGGGCTGGTCCCTGGAGGGCCACACGTGGGGTAATCCCCAGTCCATTTCCGATCCCACCGTCAAGACCATGATGGCCTTTTTCTACGCCCACTCTACCGGCGTATTTACCGATCAAGCCCACGCCCTGAACGTGGATGATGTGTGGGACAGCGACTACACATGGACGATGAACGCCTGGGTGCAGGCGATTGTCTGGCGCTACAAGGCCGGTCTGCTGGCAGACCCCGTGACCGCTTGCGCCGAGGAACTGCTGTACGTCTATAACAATCTGGAGCATACCAGCTATACCAGCATTGACGATACGATGGACGGCAGATCGTTCCGTGACCGCGCCCAGTATATCCTCGACCTGGGGGCGCAGGGCGTATGGGGCGATTGCGCCGTCTATGAGTACGCTTACACTGGCCCCGGCTCTAACTATCATCCGGCCAGCGACGTACAGGCCATTATGATTGGGGAACTGAATATCACCCGTGAGAAGTATGATCTCACTGTCAAGAAGGTAGACAGCACCAATCCCAACAAGGGCCTGCCCGGAGCGAGATTTAAGGTGACTTCTGAAAACGGCACCTACTCCAAGGAGATCGTAACGGGTAGCGGCGGAACCTATACCTTGTCCGCCCTGGAAGCGGGCACTTACGCCGTGACTGAATTGGAGGCCCCGGAGGGCTATGAGATCGACAACGCTGGCCCGCAGTATGTGGTCCTGCCCAGCAATGGCAATAACACCGTAACCGTCACCTTTGCCGACAGCCCCGAAATCACCGGCGAGGGCAGTATCCGCAAGGTGGACGCGGATGACCCCACCAAGGGCCTCGCCGGGGCGGTCATTAAAATTGAGGGCGTGGACAATGATTTTACTGGAACCTTCATCACCGGCGAGGGCGGCTATCTGACCGACGTTCCCTGGAAGGATATGCCCATTGGCAGCTACACCGCCGAGGAAGTGACACCCCCGGAGGGCTACACCAAAAGCCCCGATGTGAATAAGACTAAGCAGTCCTTCCGCTGGGACGGCAAGAGCGACATTGCCCTGGTGTTTGAAAATGACGCCAAGGTAAAGGTAAAACTTATCAAACTGGATGACAGCGACAATCCCCTCCCCGGCGCGGTGTTCAACATCATCAAGGACGGCCAGATTGTCGGCACGGAGGCCACCAAAGCGGACGGCTCCATTACCGTCACCGATGTGACCGAGGGAATGTACGCTTTTGTGGAGGTGAGTGCCCCGGCTCCCTACGCCACCCTCACAGAGCCGGTCATCGCCCATGTGGATCAGGCCACTATCAACGGCGGCGGCACCGTCACCGTGACAGCCTCCGACAAGCGGCTCCCCAACCTGACGATTCTGAAACGGGACGCGCAGACTGGAGATGTGATCCCCAATACCCATTTTGAGATCAAGGGCATCCACTACGGCTACCACAACGATGTGACTACCGGCGCAGACGGCAGGGCCGTCCTCTCCAATATCCCCGTGGACAGCTATGAAGTGGTTGAGAAGTCCGTTCCCGCCCCCTATGTGGTGGGGGATGAACCCACGCAGACCATTTGGCTGGAGGCTGGTGACAATAAGGAGCTGATTTTTGATAATTTCAAACAGCCTCTTTTGAAAATTACCAAAATTGAAAAGGGTACGGGCAATCCCATCCCCGGTACGGTGTTTCTGCTGGAAGCCATTGACGGCGATTACCGCCACGAAGTTACCACCGAGGCCAGCGGCTCCGTGGAGCTGCGGGTTGCTCCCGGCAGTTATCGCGTAACGGAGAAGTCTGTCCCGGAGCCGTACTGTATCAGTGATGAGCCAACCCAGACCATCAGCTTGAATGGCGGCGATGAGAAGGAAGTCATTTTTGAGAATCTTAAAAAGCCGGAGCTGACGATCTCCAAGGTTGACGCTGACAGTGGTAAGCCTGTCCCCGGCACTGTGTTCACCGTAAAAGCTATCAACGGGGACTATCAGGACGATTGGACTACCGGCGAGGACGGCAAGGCTACCCTGCGGGTTGCCCCCGGCACATATGAGGTGACGGAGAAATCTGTACCCGCGCCCTATTATCTGCCGGATAAGGATAAAGACCGTGTGCAGACAATTTCCTTGCACCCAGGCGATGAAAAGACGCTGGTTTTCCGCAACCACAAGGCCCCGGAGCTGACCATTTTTAAGGAGGACAGCGTGGCGGGCGCTCCTATTGAGGGGGCCAAGTTCCACGTCACCTACACCAGCAACGGCGAGGCGGCGGAGGCCCCCGGCTCCATCGACTACGGGTATATTTTCACCGATGCCAGGGGCGAAATCAAGGTGCATGAACAGGGGAAGAAGATGTACCCCGGCGAGTACACCGTGACCGAGGTGGCCCCCGCCCCCGGCTTTCAGATGAAGGAACCCACCACCCAGCGCGTTATCATCCACGGCGGTGAAAGCAAGACCCTGACTTTCCAGAATGAGCCGCTGAATGGAATTATTGTGGAGAAATACGACAGTGTGACCCATGAGGCCCTGCCGGGATGTACGTTCCAACTGCGGTATTTGGGCGGCACTTCCGGCACGGGCGGC
>VSOB01000130.1 GCA_009774625.1 Lachnospiraceae bacterium | reverse complement strand
GTACGTGGACGTAGACAGCACTTTTATGCAGCTTGCAATTAAAGATAATAATTTCCGCTATGACGCTGCGGAAGGCGTCAACGCCCTGGACGTGGCTATAATCTACAACAAGGAATATTTGGGGGTATAAGCCTATGGAACTTAGGGTATTTGATACGGAAGTGGAACCCCTGGGGGCTATTGATGAAATCAGCAGCCTGCTATGGACTACAAAGTATTTTGATGTAGGAACCTTTAACCTGCTGGCGCCGATCACGGAAAATAACAGTAAGCTGCTTAAGTGCGGGAACATTATAACAAAGCATGACGGGCGCCGGGAAGTGGTGACGGAAGACGGCGGGGTATGGCGCCGGGCAGCACAGATTACATACGTACACATTACGAAGGATGAAAACGGCCTGGAGCAGTTAGAGGCACAAGGCTATATGTTAAGCCGCTGGCTATCAAAGCGCTGCATATCACCGCAGATCACAAAGACGGACACGAACCAGGCTTTAATAAACCTTATGGTAGAAAAGAACTGCGGGAGCCAGGCGAGCAGCAGGCGGAAGTTTCAAAGGTTTTCCGTTCTACCGCAAGAAAAGGTAGCGGGTACGCTGGTAGAGTATGCGAACGTAGCTTATGCAGACCTGGGGGAAGAGGTAAAGGGACGGGCGCAGGCCGGGAAGCTGGGGTACGACATTCTGATAAATGAGAGGGCGAAAACCTACGGCTTTTATCTGTATAAAGGGAAAGACCTTACCGCCAAAAATTCAGAGGGTAACACGCCTTGCATATTTTCCCGTGATTTTGACAACGTGGACGAACAGGAGTACACGGACAGTATAGAGAACTGCAAGAACTTTATATACGTCCAGGGAGCGGCGGAAGAGAACGAAGCGCAGCCAGTAGTTACGGTAGACGCTGCCGGGGCTTCCGGACTGGAACTGGAAGAGGTATTCTGCGAAGCCACGGACATAGCCAGGAAGTACCAGGAAGGGGAAACGGAAGTAACGATACCGTTAAATACCTACCTGGCAATGCTGCGGACGCGGGGAAGCACGGAACTGGAAAACTACGGGGAAGCGGTGAGTTTTACAAGTACCATTTCCACAAATTCAAACTTAAAGTATAAAAGCGATTTTGATTTAGGCGACCGTATCACCTGCAAAGAAGCAAAGTGGGGAATACAGATTGACGCCAGGATAACGGAAGTTTTGGAAACATACCAAAAGGGGGAAGAAACAATAGAAGCGACGTTCGGGGACAGCCTGCCGACGCTGCTAGAACAAATTAAGAAAGTGAGGTAGAGGGATGGCAAATACATTACCGTTTAATTCGATAGACCACGACCGGGTATATAAGGCAGAAGATTGGGCGTGGTATTTTGCCACGTTCCTGGCTAATGGAGTGTTCCCGAAGCCCAGCGACGGCCTGCAGGTGATAGCTTACGACGGAATGGAAGTGCGGGTTAATGTGGGCTACGCCTTCATTAACGGAACGGCTTTTAGGAACCCGGCAAGCACAAGCATAAAGCTGGCTACGGCAGAGGGAGCGCAGAACCGTATAGACCGTATCGTAGTGCGCTGGGACTTGACAGTACGGGACACCTACTTAGCGGTTCTTAAGGGAGTACCGTCCGCGAAGCCTACGGCCACGGCATTAACCAGGAATACGGAACGCTGGGAACTGGCTTTAGCGGATATTTACGTAGGGAAGGGCGTTACCGGGATACGTACGGCAAATATTACAGATCAGCGCTTTAATAGTGCGGTGTGCGGCATTGTAAAGGGTACCGTAGAGGAAATAGACGCCAGCGTATTGACAAAGCAGTTTAATGATTTTTTTGAGATATACAGCAATGCGGTGATGGATGAATTTAGCGTATATAAGCAGGCAATGGAAAATTACCTTTTCACCATTGAAGGGGTATATAACCAGTATGTAGCGAAGACGGAAGCCCTGTTTACACAGTACGAAACAGAGTTTACGGACAGATACAGCACATTCACCAATACGCTGGAAGAATGGGAAGCGGAATTACTGAAAGCCTATACCGCTTTTGTGGCAAGTATAACGCTATTTGAAGGAGAAGCGGAAGCGGACTTTAACGCCTGGTTTGAGAGCATAAAGGGAAGGTTGGGCGAAGACGTGGCCGGGGCGCTGGAACTGGAAATAGAACAGCTTACGGCTGCCGTGGAAGCGCTGCAAGGGCAGGTACAGGAAGGCACCCAGGACATAGCGCAAAGTATTTCCGACCTGGATAAAAGGCTAACCAGCGTAGAAAATGGCTGGGGTATCAATTACAAGCATGAAGCGGTATTAGGCTTGTGCTACCTGGGCGCTGCCTATATGGCAGAGCAGCACGAACGGACAGAGGAAACGGCAATATTAGGGGTGGCCTATGCGGGCAATTCCTATTTAGCAAATAATTTATAGAAAGAAGGTAGAAAAAATGAATGGTTTTCCGAAGACGCTTAAGACAAAAGAGGACTTCTATAATTGCCTGTCAATGGTATCACGGGGAGAACTGGAAGCCGCCGACCTGCTGGCGAAGATCGAGAGCATGGAAAGACAGCGCTTTATATGCTGCCCGGCGGTGGAAGTGGCGGCAGAGAAGAAGGCCGTAACGGTGATGTACTGCGACGAAGCAGCGGTAGGAATGAAGTTTACCGCCGGAAACGTAAGCGGAAGCATTACGGCAGTAGTACATAAGCAGAGCGAAGAGGCAGCGGCAGCAGGCCAGGAAGGAAACGACCTTACGGCGCTTACTCTTTCCAAAGCGGTGGCAGCAGGAACGGACACCATAAGCCTGGAAATTTCCAAAATGGTGGCCGGAATGACGCCGGACGACTTTAACGCATTGAAAGGAGTGTTAAAACAATATGAGTAGATTACTTGTTGATGATGTAACAAAGACAGATCGCCGGGCGCTGCTGAATGTCAATAAAATGGCGTCCATATCCGACATTGTGGCGCCTAAAAATGAATACCTGTACGCCAGCGGGGCGAATGAATTAACCTTGCTGGAAGGCTGCGTAATTGCAGTAGGCGGCGCGGGTATCTTTGCAACCGAAGCAACCATTATTACCGCCGGAAACCTGGATGTAGGTAGCGCGTTTGAGGTAGGGAAAGACTATTACGTATATATATGCGACACCAGGCAGGACGCGCAGAACGAATTATACGTAGTTTCCTTAAACTCCACATATCCGGCAGGATGGAACGCCAGCGACAGCAGGAAAATAGGCGGTTTTCATTACGGGCGCGTCCGCAAGGTAGACGGGAACATGCAGCCCGTGAACGGAAGCGGCGTTATTTTCGGCGCTGGCTGGGAAAGCGCGGTAAGTAACGGCATTGTACCCCGTTCCGTGTGGACGCTGGGACACCGCCCGAAGTGCAACCCGGAAGGAATGGTATACCTGGGCGGCGGTACCTGGATAGACATTTACTTAAATTCCGACGACGGAGCCTACGGCCTTAAGTCAGAATATGGCTGCGCGCCCATGACCGGAACCGAAGGCATGAACTGGTATACCTTCACGGAGCGCCTGGCGAAGTCGGGAAAACGTATGCCGGATTATAACGACTTCTGCGCGTATGCGTTCGGAAGCCCAGCAGGCCTTGACAATGCCAATACGAACGCCTGGACGGCAACCACGAACACGGGAAGGGGCGTTACCGGAAGCGTGGTTAATGCAGTATCCGCCATTGGCGTAGTGGACGCAGTAGGGCGCGTATGGGAATGGCTTAACGATCTTATCACCAGGGCGGAACATGCCAAAAATGCGACATACCACGCAAGCGAAGCATGGGGCTGGGACTTGACAAGCCCATTAAAGGACGCGGCCACAAAGTACGACGTAGGTAATATCCATCAGTATTATTACGCTTCCCTTGCGGCGCTGATTGCGGGCGGCGGCTGGTCCGATGGCGCCAATGCGGGCGCCCGCGCCGTGGCTTGCCACAGCTACCCGTGGTATGTCCACACGAGCCGTGGCGCGCGCGGGGCGTGTGACTCTTTGTAGACGGCGGGCGAAAGCCCAGCCGACTACGCCGGAAAGGAAAATACTGCCGGGGGTGAAGTATGAACATACAGGAACAAACAGACGTCGTACACCAAAAGGTGTACGACTTTCTTTTATATCTGTATCCGCTGCTTAGTAAGTATCCGAAGTATGAAAAATTCAGCCTACAGACGACTACCAGGAACGCCGTATTAGAGGTTTTAATGGAGTTGGTGAAGTGGGATAAGACGGCGACGAAAAGCCACCTATATGCTGCGGACAGCGCGCTACAGCAGGCCAAAGAACTGATACGCCTGGCGAATGATCTAAAGTACAGTGCCATGAATAAGCAGCATTACGGGGTAAGCTGCGGAAAACTGGCGGAAATAGGCGTAATGCTGGGCGTTCTGATAGAGGATGTAAAAACAGGAAGCGGAAGCAAAGGAAAGTAAAAAATATGGGGCAACTGCTTATTTTAGCCCTTGCGGCGCTGATTGCGGGCGGCAACTGGAACAATGGCGCCAATGCGGGCGCCCGCGCCGTGAATTGCAACAACTACCCGTGGAATGTCAACACGAACATTGGCGCGCGCGGGGCGTGTGACTTAGTGAGAGTATTACAGGCTTAGCGTTCCCAGGAACACTAGCAAGGACTTAAAGGAATTTAGGTATAATGCTTAATAATTCTATAGTCAGAGTGGTTGTACCCGCCGGAAAGGCAAAAAGAAAAATACGGGCTGCTGGTTAGTAGCTGCGGCGAAGGGCAGAGGCTTATTTTTATGAAACGGATAGGGCATACCAAAGACGGAAGAGGAAATACCGTTACCCTGGTGGAAGCTATGGCGGATTACGGAAACGTACAGAAGTCATACAACAAGGCCAGGAAGGGGAAGCGGTACAGGAAAGACGTAATAAGGTTCACGAAGAAAAAGGAAGAGAACCTAAAGCGCGTACGGGAAGATATTCTTACCCAGGCATACGAGCCAGGGGCATACCATTACTTTAAGGTTTACGAACCGAAGGAACGGCAGATTATGGCACTTCCGTTCTACGACAGGGTGGTACAACATGCCATTAACAATGTGCTGGAACCGATTTTTAACAAGCGGTTTATATTCCATTCATACGCCTGCAGAAAGAAAAAGGGTATGCACAAGGCGTCTGAAACGCTGCAAGGCTGGCTATATGGCTGGCAGAAGTACCACGGGGACGAACCATTATACGCCATAAAGGCGGATATACACCATTATTTCCAAAGTATCGACCATTCGATACTAAAGGCTGAAATCCGGCGCGTGATAAAGGACAAAGAGGCCTTGACACTGATAGACCGGATTATAGACCATAACGGGAATATGCCGGACGGCGTGGGTATTCCGGTGGGAAATCTCACAAGCCAGCTATTTGCAAATATATACCTGGATAAGCTGGATAGGTTCATAAAGCATACGTTAGGCGTGAAGCATTACGTACGCTACATGGACGACTTTATTTTATTAAGCCCGGACAAAGGGCAGTTACGGGAATGGCTGGCCGCTATAGAAACATTCCTACGGGATGAATTGCGGCTTGAATTGAACCCGAAGACAACCATACTGGCGGCAAAGAATGGAATTGATTTTGTGGGCTACAAGCACCGGGGAACCCATAAGAAGGTACGCCGGGACAGCGTAAAGCGCATGAAACGGAAAATCAAATGGTACATTAAAGGCAAGATCACAAAGGAGAAGCTACAGAAGAGCGTAACAAGCTGGACGGGACACGCCAGCCATGCAGACAGTTACAACCTGCAAAAGAAAATCATAACACTGGCAGCGCGGGCGGATGAAGAGGCCGCAGCAAAAGCCGCGTAGCCACCCGAAAAGAAAGGAGAAAAAGAAAGATGGAAGCAGTAGAAAGAATTATTTTTAACCTGGCGCTTAATACGTTCGTGCGCCTGGTAGTAGTGGCGGTGGTGATGGATACCATTTTCGGCATAGGCCGGGCTATCCGGGAACACAAGTTTAACAGCAGCGTAGGGATTGACGGGGCGATTAGAAAAATAGCAATGATCGTTTCTATCGTATTCCTGGGGGCGGTGGACGCCCTGGTACATATAAACTTGATCGCATTTATCCCGGAAGAGGCAAGAAACTACCTGCCGACCGCCACCATAGGCCTGGCGGAGTTTTTCAGCCTTCTGTATATCTGCTATGAGGTAGTAAGTATCCTTAAGAATATGGCATTATGTGGCCTTCCGGTAAAAGGACTATGGAAGAGGGTACAGGCATTTTTAGGGAAATACACCAAAGAACTGCCGGACACAGAAGAGCAGGACGCGGAGCAGGAAAGAAAAGAACTGGCGCCGCTGCCGGAAGGCGTGACGCTTACGGACGCGGTACCGCCTGGAGCAATGGAGCCAAACCAGGACGGAACATACAACGCCTACGACGCGGAAGGGAATAAAACCGGGACAGTAACGGCGGAAGAGTACGAGAGCGCCGGGAAAATTTAAGGAGCAGTAAAGCAAAGCCCTACGGGAAACCGTGGGGCTTTTTGATGGAAAGAAGGGATTATATGAGCGCAACGGAATTTATCACAAAAATGGCGCCGCTGGCCGTGGCAGATATGGAGAAAAGCGGGGTACTGGCTTCCGTTACACTGGCACAGGCCATTTTAGAAAGTGGCTGGGGAACGTCGGAACTGGCAGTAAACGCCTTTAACTTTTTCGGTATGAAGGCCAGATTATCCGGGAATACCTGGCCGTCCGCATGGGACGGGGCGACCTATACGAAGGACACAGGGGAGCAGAAAGCAAGCGGGGAGTATTACACCGTTACGGCTGCCTTTAGGAAGTACCCGGACGCGGCGGCCAGTGTGGCAGATCATAGCGCCTACCTTACCGGAGCCATGAAGGACGGAAAGAAACGATATGCAGGCCTGGCCGGGGAGAAGGACGCCAGGAAGGCTATAACGATCATTAAGGAAGGCGGGTACGCCACTTCACTGGACTATGTGGAAAGGGTAATGAACATTATCAACAAATACAGACTGACGGCATACGACGCCGGGAAAGAAGAGGTAAAGGAAATGAAGGCTATCAAGATCATGCTGGACGCCGGACACTACGGGAAGTACAACCGTTCCCCCGCAAACAAGGCATACTATGAAAGTGATTTTGCGTGGAAGTTCCATAAGCTGCTTAAGGCGGCATTGGAAAAGCGCGGCATTACCGTAGGGACTACCAGGGACGCCCAGGCCAACGACCTGGCATTGACCGCAAGGGGGCGGAAGGCGGCAGGCTATGACCTGTTTATCTCTATCCATTCCAACGCCGTGGGAAGCGGGGTAAACAATTCCGTAGACTATCCCGTAGCCATTACTATGGTGGATGATGATAAGACCACCATAGACGAAGTAAGCAAGGCCGTGGGCGAACGGCTGGCGCAGGCAGTAGCCCAGGTAATGCAGACGAAGCAGCAGGCCAGGACGTACACGAAGCAGAGCAGCAACGACCGGGACGGCAACGGTATTTTTGACGACGAATACTACGGCGTCCTTCACGGAGCCAAAAGCGTAGGGGTTCCCGGCATTATCCTGGAACATTCTTTTCATACCAATACGGCAGCGACCGCATGGCTGCTGGATGATACCCACCTGCAGCAAATGGCAGAGGCAGAGGCGGCAACCCTGGCAGACTACTACGGCATGAAGCAGACGTTAGACCAGGCGGCAGAAGAGAAGCCCAGCGTATCAGACGCAGCGGCCAGCGCGGAAGCAGCATCCTGGTACCGCGTCCGCAAGTCCTGGGCGGACAGTAAAAGCCAGCTGGGGGCGTTCCGGGTGAAGGACAACGCCGTAAAGAACTGCCCGGAAGGCTATAGCGTGTTCGACGACGCCGGGAAGGCCATTTTCTCCAATAAGGCAGAAGACCAGGCAGCTACTTCCTGGTACCGCGTCCGCAAGTCCTGGAAGGACGCCGCCAGCCAGGTGGGCGCCTACAAGGTATACGACAATGCGGTACGGAATTGCCCGGACGGCTACGCGGTATTTGACGACGCCGGGACGGCGCTGTACCGTAATGTTTCTGTATCAGTGCATGAGGTAAGGAAGGGCGATACCCTGGGGAAGCTGGCAAAGCAGTACGGTACCACCGTGGACGCCATTGTATCGGCCAATAAGGCGCAGTATCCGAAAATTTCCGCCGATTATATCATAGTCGGCTGGAAATTGAAGGTATAAGGCCATGGACTACCAGGAAGCAGCCGACCGCCTGGAAGCCTTTGCAATCTGTACGGAAACGGTACCCGTAGGCTGCGAACAATGCCCGGCATACCAGGAAGGCCAAGACAGGGAAAAGCAGCAGAAGGCTTGTAACGAAATGATGGAGCCGGAGAAGATAGGCGAGGCCATGGAAGTAGTGAAAGAGTACAGAAAGAAGCAGGCTGCGGCAGCGCCGGGCAATGTGAGTAATTAACGGGTAAGTAACAAAAAGCCCGGAAATGCTGATATATAGGCGTTGTAAGTTACCGAAGAGATAATTACAAGATCATGAAAAAGATTAGTAAAACCCTTGAAAGTCCAGTATTTTCAAGGGTTTTCTTTATATCTGCACTTTCTGAACTGGATGAAATTTTAAAAAGAAATTTTCACAAAAGAATGAATATGATAAAATATCGGAGAGGAACAACAAGCGAAAATAACTAAGCCTACCTTGTTACTTGACGGTACAGATAGACTTATATAATCATCTGGAGGTCAACCACTTTGTGATATGCCCTTGTCAAGTAGGCAGGTGAAATATCTAAAATTTAGTGTAAATGATGCCTGCATTTCGATTTGAGATGCAGGCATTTTTCTACGAACACCATTTCTCTTTATATTTGCTTATTCGTTTGTTTTCTGGGATAGGGTATTCTATAGGCATATCAGAAGC
>VSOB01000013.1 GCA_009774625.1 Lachnospiraceae bacterium | reverse complement strand
TCTCCTTTGTGGTTTTATTTAAAAGTATACCATACTTTTATTTTCTTTACATCCGCTATTTTTCCTTGAAAAAGAGAAACTTTTATGTATAATAATAGGAGTGACTTTAAACCTGAAAATGATGAGGATTTCAATATGATCAGTGCAAACAATGTAACTCTCCGGATTGGGAAAAAAGCCCTGTTCGAGGACGTAAATATCAAATTTACAGAAGGAAACTGTTATGGACTTATCGGAGCCAACGGTGCAGGCAAATCCACCTTCCTGAAAATCCTCTCCGGCCAGCTGGAGACGACCAAAGGCGATATTGTCATGACTCCCGGCCAGCGTCTTTCCGTTCTGGAGCAGGATCATTTTAAATATGACGAGTATCCGGTGATGGATGTGGTCATTATGGGAAATGAGCGGCTCTACCAGATTATGAAAGAAAAAGACGCCATCTACGCAAAAGAGGATTTCTCTGACGAGGACGGCATCCGTGCCAGCGAACTGGAAGCCGAATTTGCAGAAATGGACGGCTGGGAAGCAGAGTCTGACGCTGCCATGCTGCTGAACGGGCTGGGGATTGACACCCAGTATCACACCGCTGTGATGAAAGATTTAAACGGCAATGAAAAAGTAAAGGTACTGCTGGCCAAGGCACTGTTCGGCAATCCGGATATCCTCCTGCTGGATGAGCCTACCAACCATCTGGATCTGGATGCCATTGCATGGCTGGAGGAATTTCTGATCAACTTTGACAATACGGTGATTGTCGTATCCCATGACCGGTACTTTCTCAATAAAGTATGTACCCATACCGCCGATATTGATTACGGCAAGATTCAGCTCTATGCCGGAAACTACGACTTCTGGTTTGAATCCAGCCAGCTTCTGATCAAACAGATGAAAGAAGCCAATAAGAAAAAAGAAGAAAAAATCAAAGAACTGCAGGAATTTATTTCCCGCTTCTCCGCCAATGCTTCCAAATCCAAGCAGGCCACTTCCAGAAAGCGGGCGCTGGAAAAAATCGAACTGGATGAGATCAAGCCTTCCAGCCGGAAATATCCTTATATTGATTTCAGGCCAGAACGGGAGATCGGAAATGAAGTTCTGACCGTGGAAGGAATCTCCAAAACCATAGGCGGAGAAAAGGTACTGGACAATATTTCCTTTATTCTGGGACATGATGATAAGGTTGCCTTTGTAGGCGGCAATGAACTGGCAAAGACCACCCTGTTTCAGATCCTGACGGGCGAAATGGAACCGGATGAAGGATCCTATAAATGGGGCGTCACCACCTCACAGGCCTACTTCCCCAAAGACAGCACAGAAGAATTTAACAATGATCTGACTATTGCAGACTGGCTCACCGGCTATTCCGCCGTCAAAGACGTCACCTATGTCCGTGGTTTTCTGGGACGTATGCTCTTTGCCGGTGAGGACGGCGTAAAAAAGGTAAAGGTACTGTCCGGCGGGGAAAAGGTACGGTGCCTGCTCTCCAAAATGATGATTTCCGGTGCCAACTGCCTGATTCTGGACGAACCGACCAACCATCTGGATATGGAGTCCATCACTGCATTAAATAACGGTCTGATAAAGTTTTCCGGTGTGGCTCTGTTTTCCTGTCACGACCATCAGTTTGTACAGACAACCGCCAACCGCATTATGGAAATCCTGCCTGACGGAACGCTGATCGACAAGATCACCACCTATGACGAATATCTGGAAAGTGACGAAATGGCCAGAAAACGGACTGTATACACGGCCCAGAAAGAGGACGATGAAAATTAAAAGGCGGGACTGTCTATGATTGATCTGCATGTACATTCCAACAAATCCGACGGTACACTGACCCCTTCCCAACTGGTAGACCTTGCCATGGAAAAGGGGATCGGTGCATTTGCCCTGACCGACCATGATACTACGGAAGGGCTGGACGAGGCGATCCGGGCATCGGCAGGCAGGCCGGTTACCGTACTGCCCGGCATCGAATTTTCCACCTGTTATGAAGAGAAAGACATTCATGTGCTGGGCCTTTTGATTGATTACAAAGCACCTGTTTTTTTATCCGCTCTGGAAGGATTTATTGCATCCAGAACCCAGCGCAATAAAAACATGTGCCAAAAACTGCGGGAATATGCCCATACGGATATCACCTATGAAAAACTGTGCAGGGCATTTCCCGGCGCAGTGATTACAAGGGCCCATTATGCCAGATATCTGCTGACACACGGCGTAGTGGCAAGTATGCCGGAAGCCTTCGAACGGCTGATCGGAGATCAGGCTCCCTGCTTTGTCCCCCGTGAAAAGGTAACTCCCATACAGGCAGTGCGGCTGATCAGAGAGGCAGGCGGTATTCCCGTACTGGCCCATCCGCCCCTCTACCATATGAGTGACGCCCGGCTGAGCCGGCTTGTAAAGATTCTGACAGAAAACGGGCTGGCAGGTATCGAGGCCCTGTACTCCACCTATACCCCCGGCGAAGAAATCCATATGAAAAGCCTTGCCGCCCAGTATGGTCTGTTGATTACCGGCGGTTCTGATTTTCACGGCGCCCATAAACCGGACATCGAAATGGGAACTGGAAAAGGCAGCCTGTATGTGCCTGACAGTATTCTGGATGAGCTGAAGGAGAGACAAAATGGAACGTAAGATTTTTTTCACAGATTTGGATGAAACACTTCTGACAACAGAAAAAACAATGACAAAGGCCACGCTGGAAGCTGTGGAGCAATTGACGAAAGCCGGACATTATATCGCGCTTACCTCCGGCAGACCTCTTAACAGCATTCTGGAGGCCCGCCGCCTTCTGCCCATCAGCGACAGAGGCCTTTTTTACATAGCTTATAACGGAGGACTGATCGTAAATGCCGAGAGCGGGGAGCGGATTTCCGAGATCCGGCTGACCATGGAAGAAACCAGCTATCTCCTGCAGGCGGCAAAGCAGGCAGACATCCACTGCCATGCCTATACCGACGATGCTATCGTTTCCGCAGGCTCCACGCCGGAGCTTGCTTTTTATCGGAAAACCATACATCTGCCTGTGATCCTGGAAGATAACATAACAAGCGTTCTGGATAAACCTCCCTTTAAATGCCTTGCCATCAGTCTGAAAGACCGCTCTGTCATAGAAGCGCTGCGGGATTCCCTGCTTCCCTGGGCTGAGGGACGTGTAACACTGATCTGCTCCACAGACCGGCTGCTGGAAATGTTTCCTGCCGCCGCCGGAAAAGGAGCCGCCCTGAAACGACTGGCGGCTCATCTTCAGGTACCCATTTCCCATACCATGTCGGCAGGCGATCAGGACAATGATATTTCCATGCTGGAGGCTGCCGGACTGGGTATCGCCATGTGCAACGGCTCCGCCGGCGCAAAGGCCGCCGCCGATGTGATCACAAAAAAAGATAATAACCACGACGGGCTGGTCCCCTTTCTCAGAGAGTTTTTTGATCTGCCCTGACCTGTCAAACCTGGCTTATCTGAATCATTATCCTTCTCAGCCTTCTACCACCAGATATCTGCCGTCGCCGATTTCGAATACCTCTTCTGCCTCCAGAATGGTATCCGGATCGGCACCGTCCACGTCGATCCCTTCCGCATCAAAGTATTCCAGCACAGCTTCGGGTGAATCCACCACCACCGCCATGCACTCTTCCAGAAAATGCTTCGCCTCCTCCGGGCTTTCCGCCACCGCTTCCGGAAACAACTGAAGCTGATGGTCCAAAAAACACTGTATTACCGCATCATCAAACTGCATATGTTCTCTCCTTTCCTGACATTTTCCTGGCTTTGCACGGATAACGTCTACAAATATGCCAGCAATTCCAGAGGATGGGAAATAATGGCATCTGCATGGTTTTCTTCCAACTCTTCCCGGTCGCGGAATCCCCACAACACACCTACTGTAAAGGCGCCGGCTCCCTTTCCTGTCTGCATATCCGTATTGGTATCACCCACATACAGCATATCTGAAATCTGGACTCCCAGCTTTTCTCCGATCAGAAACACTCCGTCCGGACTGGGTTTTCTGGCAATTTTATCATGCTGTCCCTGCACCGCATCAAACACCCCTTCACCAAACAGATCATGGATCACTTTACAAGTATTGGGATGGGGCTTATTGGAAAATACTGCCGTCAAAATGTTCCTTTTTTTCAGCTCTGCAAGCAGCTCCGGGATGCCCTCATAGGGTTTTACCTGATACATACAGTCCACTGCAAACAGCCGGTCATACTCCGCCCTGACCTGCTCATACAGATCCGTCCTGTCCCTTTCCTGACTGCGCAGCGTACGGCGGATCAGCTCCGCAGCGCCGTCCCCCACAAAATATTTGTACCTGTCATTCTCAAAGGTTGTAAGGCCAAATGCCTCCAGCGCCCGGTTGGCACAGTAGGCAATGGACACAAGAGAATCCGACAAAGTACCGTCCAAATCAAAAACGACCGCTTTCTTCATATACATACTCCTGACGGAAGGGAGAAAGAACCTTTCCCTTCCTGACGATATTTTTTCAGTGCCTGATACAATCCTGCAATGGGAAGGCCCAGCACCGTGTTGTACTCTCCCTGTATTTCATCCACATACATGGCAAAGCTGCCCTGAATCCCGTAACCGCCTGCCTTATCCAGAGATTCTCCTTTGCGGATATACTCCCATATCTCTGCATCCTCCATTGGATGCACCGTAACCGATGCTTTTCTGGAAAATGTCTCACATGTTTTATCCATCCCTTCCACGCAGACCAGGGTCACGCCGGTATATACTTCATGGGTCTTTCCCTGCAGTCTGCTCAGCATGGCAAAAGCCTCTTCCTCTGTACGCGGCTTTCCCATCACAGTTCCGTCACAGACTACAATGGTATCGGCGCCGATTACCAGTGCATCCTGCTCCTGCAGCCCTGATGCCACATCCTCCGCCTTTTGCCGGGACAAATGTTCCACGATATGGGCCGGGGTATCTCCCTCTGCGATCTCCTCTTTCCGGCTGGGTACGACCCGAAAGGTCAGCCCCATCAGAGCCAGCAGCTCCTTCCTGCGGGGAGAAGCGGAAGCCAGAATGATTGCCTTCTCTTTCATGCGTTATTCTTCCTCTTCATAGGCAATGTGAGTTTCCGGAATAAAGGTACGATTGGAATATACCGCTTCCTGCCTCTTTGCCTGCTCCATGGCCTCCTGACAGAAAGCCTCCTGGGAATCCAGACGTTCCTTGCCCCGTCCGTCCACCTTTTCATAAACATTGTCTTTTGTCAGGATATTGGCCTTTACATTGTCTTTTAGCTGCCAGTCCAGTATGTGTATCACACGCTGCTTTAATTCTTCTTTTTCTATGGGGAATAAAATTTCCACCCGGCGCTCCAGATTTCTTGGCATCCAGTCCGCACTGCCCATGTACACTTCCGGTTCCCCGTCATTCTCAAAATAAAAAATACGGCTGTGTTCCAGGAAATTGCCTACGATGGAACGTACCTTGATGTTTTCACTGACCCCCGGTATACCCACACGCAGACAGCAGATGCCCCGGATAATCAACTGGATCTTAACTCCGGCGGTGCTGGCCTCATACAATGCCTCAATCATATCTCTGTCACACAGAGAGTTTACCTTTGCAATGATTTTGGCCTTTCTGCCCTTACGTGCATACTCCGTCTCCCTGCGGATCATAGACAGAAATCTGTCTTTCAGCCACAGAGGCGCCAGCGACAGTTTATTCCAGCTCAGCGGTTCCGAATATCCGGACAGCATATTGAATACGGCAGTGGCATCCTCGCCGATGGCCTCGCTGCAGGTCAGAAGTCCTGTATCTGTATACAATTTCGCTGTAGCATCGTTATAATTGCCGGTTCCCAGATGCACATACCTGGCGATCCCTTCCTCTTCTCTGCGTACCACCAGTGTGATCTTACTGTGGGTTTTCAGCCCCACCAGACCATAGATCACATGACAGCCTGCCTTTTCCAGCATCTTCGCCCAGACAATATTGTTTTCCTCATCAAACCGTGCTTTCAGCTCCACCAGCACGGAAACCTGCTTGCCGTTTTCTGCCGCCTGCGCCAGCGCTGCAATAATCGGTGAATTTCCGCTGACCCGGTACAGCGTCTGCTTGATCGCCAACACTTGGGGATCTCTGGCTGCCTGTTTGATAAAGTCCACCACAGGCGTAAACGTCTGATAAGGATGGAAGAGCAGGATATCCCCTTTCTGAATCTTCTCAAAAATACTGCCCTCTCCTTCCATTTCCGGAACAGGCTGGGGTGTGTAGCCCGGCTTTTTCAGATGGTCAAAGCCTTCCATCCCATACATCTTCATCAGGAAGGTCAGATCCAGCGGCCCTGGAATCCGGTACAGATCTTCCTCTTTGATATGCAGCTCTTTTTCTATGATCTTCAGCAGCTTTTTGTCGATCCCGGCCTCCACCTCCAGGCGGATAGCCTTGCCCCACTGCCGCTTTTTCAACTGTTTTTCGATTTCCTTTAAAAGATCCGCCGCTTCATCTTCTTCAATGGTCAGATCTGCATTTCTCATGATACGGAACGGATGGGCGCAGACGATATCATAGCTTAAAAACAGCTTTTCCATGTTCTTTTCTATGATCTCTTCCAGTAAAATCACCTTTCGGACACCATCCTTAGAAGGTATTTCCACGATACGCGGCAACACGCTGGGCACCTGGACCGTGGCAAACTCCAGCTCCTTGCCCTCTCCCTTTTTCCTCACCAGCGCACCGATATTCAGGGATTTGTTGCGGATCAGCGGAAAGGGTCTGGACGAATCCACCGCCATAGGCGTAAGCACCGGATAGACATTGTCTTTAAAATACCGGTCCACATATTCCCCCTCTGTCCTGGACAGATCCTCATGGGCCTGTATCACATGCAGACCGTTCTTTTCCAGAAGCGGCAGGATAGAGCGTGTATAAGTGGAATACTGCATATTCACCAGCTCATGGGTAGCCTGGTCCAGCGCCTTTAGCTGTTCCTGAGGCGTCATGCCTGCAATATCCGGCTTTTCGTACTTAACCGCCACCATATCCTTCAGAGAAGCCACACGGATCATAAAAAATTCATCCAGATTGGAGGCCGTGATGCTCAGAAACTTCAGCCGTTCAAACAACGGATTGGCTTTGTCTCTTGCTTCGTTCAGAACACGGGTATTAAATAAAATCCAGCTCAGTTCCCGGTTGGTATAATACCGGGGATTGGTAAAATCTATTTTTTTCTCTTTCTCCGCCATGCCTATATTCCCCTTTTTCTTTTAATAACAGGTGTTACTTCAAATATTTCTTCAAAAAAAGCAGCTTTGGTAGAAAACAGCCCTTTTTCCAATGTAATATCGTAAGGCGTATTGACTGTCAAAACCAACTGTCTGTCCCTGAGCGCCGCTGTAATATCGCGGCACTTTTCCTTATGGCTCCGGTCCAGTCCGGTGGCCACCCGCAGTATCGCCGTCAGCTTCGCCACGGTCAGATAGGCCCGCCTGTCCGGTATGCTCTCCCTGCCGCCTCTGTAATAAGAGAAATCCCGGTAATTGTATCTGACCACATTGGCCACGATCTCCCGCTCTGCATGAGACAATCCTATGATCTCTGTGGACATCACGATTTCATAAGAGGCCTCTCCCACATTGTTCATGGAAATATATTTGCCACAGTCATGTAAAAGCGCCGCCAGACGCAGTAAAAGCCGCTCCCGTTTCCCCAGCCCATGCGCCTTTTTCATACTGTCAAAAATGGTAAGGGCAATTTTTTCCAGCGTTTCGCCCCGTTTTTTGCTGCCCATATAACGCTTACTGATGTTCTGGGTACAGTCAATGATATCCTTTTCGAAATCATGGGTGGTCACCAGAATCTTATTTTTTTCCGCATACTCATACCCGATGCCGTCGCACAGCGTCACTCCCGGTATCCACAGTCTGGAAGCGCCTGTAGTCCGCAGAAAACGCAGCACCAGCATCGACGCAATATAAAGAAGGACAATGCTCTCTTCCGGCATTTGCAGCGCCTTGCCCAGATCTGCCAGAGAACTCTCCTGTACCTCCTCCATAAACCGCAGATACGTATCCCTGTCGATGTAATTTTCCAGAAGTTTCCTGTCCCGCTTCCCCAGGGCATAGGAGATGTATTCGTCAACCACTATAATATTGTCGATTTTCTTTCCCTTCAGATACAGCTTTTCCAGCACTTCGATCTGGCTGCCTGCCAGCTCTTCTATAATATCCGCATACTGAGAATGCCGCAGTTTCAGCTTGGAAAGCTGTTCCCGGATCAGCAAAATCCCCAGACGCAGGTTCTGTGTGGTCACCAGAGAATCCTTATCAAACAGAGAAATCTGCATACTGCCGCCGCCGATATCGATGATGGCGGTCCCGCTGGAAATCAGCCCGTGAAAGCTCTCCCCCTTGGATGCAATCGACTTGTAATCCAGAAAACGCTGTTCTGAATTGCTCAGCATATCGACCTGTATGCCGGTCCGCATCTTGATCTGTTCCAGGACGATTTCCCGATTGCGCATCTCCCGGACCGCGCTGGTGCCGTATGCCTGATAGTCCGTCGCACGATAGGATTTCATAATATCCCCGAACTCACACAATACCCGGCACAGCTCATCCACCTTTTCATGACTCAGCTTCCCTGTGGTATATGTCTCTGTTCCCAGATCAATCCGATGTCTGATATGATCGATTTCCCTGAGCTTTTCCTTCGGAGAAATCTCGAAGATCTTCATAGACAATTCATAGGAACCCACATCGATGGCTGCAAACGTTTTTATTCCCATACCTCTCACCCCTCTGCCCTTTTTCCTGCCAGATAATCAATAAACTGCCGGGCACAGCGCCCTGACAGCCCGCCGTGGGCCAGCTCCCATGCATTGGCCTGTGCCAGAAGCTCCTGCTCCGGCAGCGTGACGCCGCTTTTCTGAGCCAATGCCTTTACGATCGCCTGAAATGTTTTCCGATCCGGCGAACCGTAATAGATCGTCACTCCGAACCGGGCAGCCAGCGACAGCTTTTCCTGTACGGTATCATTGGTATGCAGATCGTCGTCCCGGTCCGCCTTGTCACCAAACCGCTCTCTGACCAGATGCCTTCTGTTGGATGTGGCATAGATCAGTATATTATCCGGCTTTTTCTCCAATCCGCCTTCTATGACTGCTTTTAAATATTTATATTCGGTTTCGAAATCCTCAAAACTCAAATCATCCATATAAATAATAAACTTATAATTTCTGTTCTTGATCCGGGCAATGATCTCATGCAGATCCTGAAACTGGTGCCTGTACACCTCTATGATCCGCAGACCCCTGTTGTAGTACTCATTGGCAATCGCCTTGATGCTGGAGGACTTGCCTGTGCCTGCATCTCCGAACAGCAGACAGTTATTGGCCTTTCTGCCCTCCACAAATGCCTCCGTATTCTCGATCAGCTTCTGTTTGGGAATCTCATAGCCGATCAGATCGTCCAGCTTCACATGGGCGATGTTCAAAATCGGACAAATCTCCATGCCATCCCGGTTATGTAAGATGCGAAACGCCTTATGCAGTCCGAACCGGCCCACACCATACTCCCGGTAAAATTCCGTCACCGCATCTTTCATTTCTGATGCGGTTCCTGTACCGGCAAGCCTGACAGCCAACTCACAGATCCGATCCCTGATCCGGGTATTATATACCTTTCCCTGCCGCTCTCCTACCTGATAATCCAGCAGCAGGTGAAAGCCCCTGATCCCAAGTGCCTCCGCCAGGCCGGTAAAATCATACTCATAAAACTCTTTTATGATCTCAAAATCATGCAGCGCTGCCTCATTGATCGTCCCGGTCACGGCTCCCACTACCTCGCATGCCATGCTGTAGCTGTTTTCACTGTTGGCAAGCAGATTGGCCAGATAACAATGCCAGAGGTTGCCGTAAAAGCCATGGGTACCCGACAGCTCCAGCAGCCTGTGCATACAGTCATACAGAAGCGCCGCCTGTTTCCCATCCCGCTCCCGACCGGATTCCCCCTCGCCTGCGCCAGCCATCAGCCCCGCCATATCCCGCAGAATACTGTCCCCGGCAAGCTCTCTGTATAAAATCAATTCCTGCTCTCTCATATGCAAATCCTCTTTTTTTTATTTATTTCTCCCAAAGCCGGCCCTCTGTCAGCGGCCGGTTGCATAATTACCGAGTATTTTCATATTTCTGGCTTCTTCCCGCAGTCCCCGCAAAGCGTTTTTCACCGCACTGTCCGCCAGATTGCCTTCAAAATCTATGAAAAAGCGGTATTCCCAGCTCCGCTCTTCAATCGGACGGCTTTCAATCTTGGTCATATTCAGATTATTATAAATAAAATGGGACAGCATATGGTACAGAGAACCGCTTTTATGCGGTATCTCAAAACAAATGCTGACTTTATTGGCATCCTTTTCAAATAGTTTCTGATTGGTCACGATAATAAACCGGGTGGAATTGTCCTCTTCCTGATTCACTCCCTTTTTCAGTACCTGCAGTCCGTAAATCTCGCCTGCCTGCTCCGATGCAATAGCCGCCTGATGCACATTTCCGTCCTGTGCCACCTTTCTGGCTGCAAAGGCATTGTTGGGCATACTGATCTGCTCCCAGTCTTTCCCTGACAGATAACCGGCGCTCTGCATCAGTGACTGGGGATGAGAGCAGACTGTCCTGATCTCTTCCTCCCGCGCCCCCGGTATCCCCAGCAGACAATGCTCGATCCGGATGATCTGTTCTCCCACGATATAATTTTCAAACTCCACCAGCAGATCGTAAATCTCACTGACAATCCCTGCCGTGGAATTTTCAATGGGGAGCACCGCAAAATCTGCGCTGCCTTCGTCAATGGCGCTCATAGCCTCCCGGAAGCTGTCCACATGGAAGCTGCTGATCCGGTTTCCGAAATAGGTCTGCATCGCCGCCTGGGAATAGGCGCCCTGCGCCCCCTGAAACACCACTCTGGCAGTTTCTGTCTCCAGCCGCTCCACCCCGATAAACGGCAGTCTGCCAAGACTCCCATGCTCCGTCAGCATCTGATACTGGAGCTTGCGGCTCATGGACATGATCTGTTCAAACAACTCTTCAATGCCATGACTGTTAAAGCTGCTGTGGGTCAGTCCCTTTACTGTCCTGAGCTTTTCCTCCTCCCGCGCCTTGTCAAATACCTTCTTACCCGTACTGATCTTATACGCAGCCACCTGCCTGGAAACCTCCATACGCTTCTCATACAGTGCCACGATCTGTCTGTCAATTTCGTCAATTTCCTGACGAAGCGCTCCTAAATCCATCTGCCTGTCCTTTCTCTGACGGTACATACTTTTGTATGAAAACCCGTTATCCATACTATTTATCTTATAACAATTCCATTACCCGTGCAAGCGGTATACAAAGGAAAATATGATACATCCACTTTACGAATCCGGGAATCATGATATAATGAGCGTGAGTGAGGAGAGCATGCCTGCATGTTCGACGAACGGCGAATGATGGTCATAAATCGAAGATTTATGATATACTCATAGCAAGGGTTGCAGATCATGTTCCATATCAGGAGGTTATCTTATGAAAGTCTTAAAAAACATACTTATTGCCACAATTCCGCTTCTGCTGTTTGCCGCTTTGTTTACCTATTCCTTTTTTTCCAAACGGATTCCGGAAAATCCGCCAGGAACAACAGGCAATACGGCAGGAAACTTAAATAACGGAGGGCTGTTCTGTGAGGACGACGGAACCGTCTACTTTGCAAATGCCTATGATAATTACGCCCTCTATACGATGAATCCGGATGAAACAAATGTAGCCAAACTGTCCAATGCACAGGTCAGCTCCCTGAATGCCGCAGGCAATTTCCTGTACTATTATCAGGCGGCTTCCTCTGCCTCCGACCAGTTTTCTTCCATGTTCCGGACCAACGGCGTCTATCGGTCCAAAAAGAACGGAAAGTCCTCTGTCTGTCTCAAACGCGTGCCGGCCCCCACCCTTGCCCTGTGGGACAATACAATATTTTATCAGTCCTACAGCACAAAGACCGGGACCTCTCTGTGCCGGATTGATACCAACAAAGAAAATTTTGAAGAAATCCAGAATTATGTGATCAACCCTGCCAGCATCCAGAACGGCAAAATCTATTTCGGAGGCACCGGGAAAGACCATTATCTGTACACACTGGATACGTCAAACAATGCCATCGCCGCCGTTTTCATGGGCGATGTCTACAATCCCATCATTCAGGACGATTATGTATACTATATGGACATTTCTTCCGACTACAGACTATGCCGTTACTCCCTTTCCACCCAGACTACAGAAATCCTTACCGAGGACCGTCTGGACTTTTTCAATGTGGCCGGTGACATCATCTACTATCAGAAAAGCGATCCCGATGAACCTGCACTGAAACGCATCCATACCAACGGTACCGGAGAAGAGGTGGTAGCGCACGGCGTTTATGAACATATACAGATCACTTCCCAATATGTATATTTCAATGCCTATGATGCGCCCACCCCTGTATTCCACACACCGCTGTACGGCCCGGTACAGGTGGAATCCTTCTCTGCGGCGGCTGCGGCCGTGGCTGTCGCCAAATAACCTGGTCATAATATACGGTAAAAACGAGAATGCAGCCTTACGCTCCATTCTCGTTTTATATCGCTGTTTCTCTCTTTCGCTCTCACTTTACGCCTTATTTTTCCCTTCCAGCTCTTCCAGAAGAACGCTCACACTCTTACCATAAATGGGATGAATCCAGTCCGGTACGATCTGTGACAGGGGAATGAGGACAAAATCCCGGTTCTGCATATCCGGGTGGGGGACGGTCAGCCTGTCTGTCCGAATCACTTCTTCTTCATAAAAGATCAGATCCAGATCCAGGGTCCTGGGGCCCCAGTGGATCTTTCTCTCCCGGCCCGCTTCCGCCTCCAGACGGTTCAGCAGCCCCAGCAGTTCTTCCGGCTCATATAAAGTCTCCACCAGCACTGCCCCATTGACAAAATCCGCCTGCTCCACCCCGCCGTAAGGCTTTGTGACGATCCTGTCCGCACATTGCAGCAGCCGGCATTTTTCATCCTCCGCTATTTTGCGGATGGCAGATTCGATGTACTGCTCCTTCTCTCCCATATTGGAGCCGCAGGCAATGACGGCCCGCTTCCATCCTCTCGTAACGGATACCGAAACCGAAGATACCGGCAGCGGAATCGGCGCGGAAGGCTTTCTGATCTCCAGGGTCAGTCCCCGGATCAGGGAAAACTTAAGAAGCAGCCGCCCAGCCAGATGTTCGGCGGCTGCTTCCAGCAATTTGTAAGTATGGTCTGTCAGAAACTGGTGAATAAACTGGCAGACTGTCCCATAATCGGTGGATAAAGTCAGCTCATCTTCCAGTCCTGCCGCATGGGTATCCGTATACAATACCGCATTGACAAAAAACTTCTGCCCCAGTCCGGTTTCCTCCGGGAACACTCCGTGATGGGCATAAATCTCCAGCTCTTCTATCCGGATCTCATCATATGCGCCGTTATATGAACCGGACCGGGTCCGCCCCCTTCTATCTTCCCGCACGCAAAATCGCCTCCGTCATTCTGATGGCACGCACATTTTCCTTTACATCATGAACGCGGATAAAGGCGCAGCCTTTCACAACCCCGATTACAGAGGTGGCAATGGTCCCTTCCACCCGGTCCGAAACCGGCAGATTCAGCGTATTGCCAATCACAGATTTGCGGGAAGCTCCCATCAACACAGGATAACCAAACATATGAAACTCCTCCAGGCCGTTGATTACCGCCAGACTCTGCTCCAGTGTCTTGCCAAAACCCACACCCGGATCCAGAATGATCCTGTTGTTGGCGATGCCTGCCTGTTCTGCCAGATGAATACTCTTTGACATATCATCCGCTATTTCATTCATAAAATCTTTGTAAACCGCCTCTTTTCTGTTGTGTACCAGACAGCAGGCAACGCCGGAACGGGCGATCACGCCTGCCATTTCCGGATCAAACTTAAGCCCCCAGATATCATTGATCAGATCTGCTCCTGCGGCAATACCTGCCTGTGCAGTCTGGCTGTGATAGGTATCCAGTGAAACAGGTATATCAAATCTGGATTTGATTTTTTCAATGATCGGAACCACTCTCTCGATCTCTTCCTCTGCAGAAAGTGAATAGTCCGAACCGGGTTTGGTGGACTCTCCGCCCACATCAATCAGATCCGCCCCCTCTTTGATCATTTCCTCCACATGGCACAGCGCCTTATCCGGATCATTGTATTGTCCCCCGTCCGAAAAGGAATCCGGTGTCATATTCAGAATCCCCATTACATAAACAGTATCTGATACGTGAAATTCACGGTTGCCAATTTTCATCTTAACGCTCTCCTCTCTTTCTTAAAGCGGCCGGCGGGCTAATACCGAATCCGCATATTTTTCTTATCATGTTTCCAATTACAGTCCTTTTCCACCGGACAGAAAAAACAGTCCCGGCTCAGTTTATCCGCCTGATACAGAATGCCCCGCAGACTTTTTTCTTTCCGGATCTTTTCATTCCGATGGCTGCGGATGGCATCCACGATCATCTCCGTCTCTTTGTCTCCAAAGCCGCAGTCTTTTAATATCCCCGGCGCCAGCGCTGCGCTTGCCTGCTCATGGGGAATCTGCGCTTCGTACTGTCTGAATCTCCCGATATCATGAAGCAGCGCCGCCGCATAGACCACTTCTTTCTTCTGCTTCAGTTTCTTTTTCAGATTTAAAAGATGGGCGATTCTGGCCACGGAAAGAAAATGTCCCATATCATGCCTGCAAAATACTCTGTCTTTTTCCCATTCTCTGTTTTTTTCCATACATGCCGTAAACGTGGCATGTTTCAGGATCTTGTCGATCCGCCTCATATGCCCTGCCTCCCAAGACATGCCAGAAACCGGTTCTGCAGCTCCTGCTTTTCCTCAAAGATACCCCGCACGGCAACCGTTACGGTCTTACTGCCCGGCTTTTTGACACCGCGCATTGTCATGCACATATGCTCCGCCTCCACCATTACCATCACCCCCTGTGGCTTCAATTCGTTCATAATGGCATCTGCCACCTGCGCTGTCAGACGTTCCTGTATCTGCAGACGCCCGGCAAATACCTCCACCGTCCTGGCCAGTTTGCTCAGCCCCACCACATAGCCATCCGGTATATATGCAATATGAGCCTTTCCGTAAAAAGGCATCAGATGATGTTCACACATAGAATAAAATACGATATCCTTTTCCAGTACCATTTCATTGCTTTCCACCGAGAACCTTCTGGATAAATAGTCGGCAGGCTCTTCCTCCATGCCGCTCATCAGTTCCCTGTACATCCGCGCAATCCGTGCAGGCGTTTCTTTCAGCCCTTCTCTGGTAACATCCTCTCCGATGCCTTCCAGCAAAAGTCCTATTGCTTCCTCAATCTTGTTTTGATCTACCATGTGTATCTCTCCTGATTTTGTCTCTGTCTGCCACAATCCCGGACACCTCTCCCAGATAAGACAATGAGCCGAACGCCAGTATCACACTGTCTTTGTCCGCCAGAAGATAGCTCATTTCCACCGCCTCCTGGATACTGTCTGCCGCTGTCACATTGGGATTGTAGTTTCTCACAACACCCGCAAGCTCATATGCAGGCAAAGCCCGTCCGCTTCCCGGTGCGGCCACAGTGATCACCTGAGCCGCCAGATCTGCCGTCAGCTCTGCGATCTTCTCATATTCTTTATCTTTCATTACCCCCATTATAGTAATTATCTTTTTATTTGTAAAATAGAATATGACAGATTCTCTTAATTTTTGCGCCGCATCCTGATTGTGTGCTCCGTCTATGATAAAATAAGGCCGTTTTGCAAGAACCGTAAACCGTCCTGGCCACCGGGTTTCCAAAAGCCCCTTCCGAAGCATGGCTTCCGAAACCGGAAATCCACACTCTCCCAGCGCCCGGATCGTTTCCGCCGCCAGTACGGCATTTTCAATCTGATACCGGCCGGCCAGCGATATCACAAGCCTCTGACAGCCTCTATAGGAAAAGTACTGCCGTTCTATGCCGTATCGTATCCCCTTTGCCGTATCTGCCTTACGCAGCTTTGCGCTCCGCTCCCCGCAGACCGCTTCCACTGCCTCCAGCGCCTGCGGCTCCTGCCTTCCGCATATGACATAACATTCGTTTTTTATAATACCGGCCTTCTGCCGGGCAATCTCTTCCAAAGTCCCGCCCAGCATCCCCATATGATCCATTCCAATGGGTGTCAGCACGGCCGCCGCTGTGGTCCGGACGATATTGGTGGCATCCAAAAGTCCGCCCATACCGGCCTCCAGCACGGCGATCTCACACTGCTTTTCCCTGAAATACCAGAATGCCAGCGCTGTTTCCACCTCGAAGGGCGTGGGATAGGGATGTCCTTCCTCTTCCAGCGCCTCCGCCGCCTGCCGCACCGCCTCCATCCCTCTTACATAATCCGCTCTGGAAATGGCTCTTCCGTTCACCTGTATCTGTTCCAGACGGGAAAAAACCGCAGGGGAACTGTATCGGCCGGTCCGATAGCCGGCGCATTTCAATATCGTGGAAACAAAGCCCAGCACAGACCCTTTCCCATTGGTGCCCGCAATATGGACAAACTGCAGCGTATCCTGCGGATTTTCCAGCCGTTCTGCCAGCCTCCGCATGGAATCCAGCCCCAGCACGATGCCCCGGCCCTTCACCTGCTCCATATACGCCAGCGCCTGTTCATATTTTTCTATCGTTTCATTCCACATAAAAGCTCCTTTACAAAAGGAATAGTTTTCCAGAAAAGGGAAATACTGTTACCATGAAAAAATTGATTGCTACCTTTCTCCGCTGCGGCATCCTCGGCTGGTGCCTGGAAATATTGTTTACCGCACTGCAGTCCTTTCGGAGACGGGAAAAAACAGGGATGGGAAACACCTCTGTTTTTATGTTCCTGATCTATGGCATGGCAGCGTTTCTCAGACCGGTTTACCTCCTGATCCGGCATGCCCCGCTTCCATTCCGGGGTCTGATCTATATGCTCTGCATCTTTTCCGCCGAATTTACCGCCGGAACCATACTCTCAAAAAAAGACCTGTGCCCCTGGAATTATGAACGCTCCCGCTTTCATATTAAGAAACTGATCCGGCTGGACTATGCACCGCTCTGGTTTCTGACCGGCCTTATATTTGAACGGCTGGCCCTGCGTGACCCGGCCCGGAAATGACCCGGCTCAAAAATGTCCCTGCCTGACAATTTTCCGAAATAAAATGCAGTAAGAAATCCAGAGAAAAATCCCTGCTGACACCCATGCACTCATATTCGCCATACACACCCCTGCAAAATTCCCGGAATGGGCAGCGATGATCGCAACCACGGCCCGGCTCACCAGCTCCACCATACCGCCCAGAGTCGGTATGAGTGCAAAGCCGCAGCCCTGTAGGATATTACGGTAAATAAAAATCATTCCCAGCGGCGTAAAACAACTGCCGCACATAAACAGATATACTGTGGCATACTGTTCAATCTGTGCCAGATTCTCCGAAACAAACAGTCCGATCAGCCCATGTCTGGTCACCATAATCACCCCGAACACAGTGACCGCATAAACAGTGGAAATCATCAGAGCCCACCGGGCGCCCTGCCGGATCCGGTCATAGGCATTGACGCCTCTGTTCTGTCCCGCATAGGTGGCCATTGTCATACCCATCGCCAGAAACGGCTGTGTGACCAACTGTTCCACTTTGGAGGCCGCCGTATAAGCCGCCACCGCCAGAGAACCCAGCATATTCAGGGCTGCCTGTACCATAATCGTCCCTACGGCCGTAATGGAAAACTGAAATGCCATCGGCAGAGCGATGGAAAGCTGCACTTTCATCAAATGCACATCCGGATCAAAATGCCGCCGCTCCAGCCGGAGCATCTCCACCCGCTTCCAGACATATAAGACGCAGAGTATCCCCGACAGGCCCTGAGAGATCACCGTGGCCCAGGCCGCTCCTGCCACACCCATATGAAAATTGATGATAAACACAAGATCCAGTACAATATTGGCCCCGGCAGAAAGAATCAGGAAATAAAGCGGTATCCTGCTGTTGCCCACTGCACGCAGGATGCTGGCCATCAGATTGTAAAGCACGGTACAGCCCATACCCATGCAGATAATGATAATATAGCTTCTGGACATATCAAATATATCCTCCGGTGTCTGCATCAGACGCAGCAGGCCGTCCATCCCTGCTGTGCTGCCCAGCGTCATCAGCACCGTAAACGCCACGGACAACAGCATGGCCGCACCCACGCTCTTTTTCATCCCTTCCGTATCACCGGCCCCGAAACGCTGGGAAACCAGCACCGTAAAGCCGGTGGTCAGCCCCTGCATAAAGCCCAGTATCAAAAACATAATCGTTCCCGTTGCACCCACAGCCGCCAGCGCTTTCACACCCACAAACTGCCCTACAATAATCGTATCCACCATATTGTACATCTGCTGAAACAGATTCCCGATCACAAGAGGAACGATGAATTTCATAATCAGCTTAAAAGGCTTTCCCTTTGTCATATCCAGTTCCATGCACTTACCTCCTGTATACCACTTCCCTTTGGCATCAATAACATATTATAACAGATTTTCATTGAAAGAAAAGGGGGTATATGATATCATGAAAACAGTGAAAAAAAGAAAAGGAGGATTCAGTGTGACTGCAAAAGAATGTATCAAAGGCCGTAGAAGCATCCGCAAATTCAAGGATACCTTAATCGACCATCAGGTGCTGGAAGATATCATTGAAACCGCATCCTATGCTCCCAGTTGGAAGCACACCCAGATCGTCCGCTATATTGCGGTGGAAGGTGCGCTCAAGGATAAAATCGGCAGTGAATGCACATCCATGTTTCCCAACAACGGAACCATCATTCAAAATGCTCCCATGTTGATCGCTGTTACTGTCATCAAAAACAGATGCGGCTATGAAAGAGATGGTTCTTTTACCACACCGCGGGGCGACACATGGCAGATGTACGATGCAGGCGTGGCTTCTGAGGCTTTTTGTCTGGCTGCCTATGAGCAGGGGATCGGTTCCGTTATTGTGGGAATCTTTGACGGAGATGCCGTTTCCGCTTTGTTGTCGATCCCTGATGACAGGGAACTGGTTGCCCTGATTCCGATCGGATATCCGGATGAAGCTCCCACAGCTCCCAGAAGAAAGCCGGTGACAGAACTGGTTTCTTACCAGGCATAATACATAGAATCGGAGGGACTTGATTCCTTCGATTTTTTTGCGCATAGTCATTCAGTCTGAAATAAAAAAGGAGAATTAACCATGAGACATCTTATGAGTCCGCTGGATTTTACAACCGGAGAGCTGGAACAGCTCTTTGCCCTGGCCAATGATATGGAACAGCATATGGACCGTTACGCCCATATTTGTGAAGGCAAAAAGCTGGCAACCTGCTTTTATGAGCCGAGCACCCGGACACGCCTCAGCTTTGAAGCCGCCATGCTGAATCTGGGCGGTCAGATACTTGGGTTTTCCGACGCGGGTTCCTCTTCCGCTTCCAAAGGAGAAAGTGTTTCCGACACCATCCGGGTCATCTCCTGCTATGCGGACATTTGTGCCATGCGTCATCCCAAAGAGGGGGCGCCTATGGTTGCGGCGACCCGTTCCTCCATCCCGGTGATCAATGCAGGCGACGGCGGGCATCAGCATCCCACGCAGACCCTGACCGATCTTTTGACCATCCGCAGTCTGAAAGGCCGGCTGTCCGGCCTTACCATCGGTCTGTGCGGCGATCTGAAATTCGGGCGTACCGTCCACTCCCTCATCCATGCACTGACCCGTTATGAAAACATCCGCTTTCTCTTCATATCTCCGGAAGAGCTGCGGATTCCCAGTTACATGGCTGATATGCTGCGGGAAAAGGGCATCGGCTATGAAGAAGTGATCCGTCTGGAGGACTGTATCGGATCACTGGATCTGCTCTATATGACCCGTGTCCAGCGGGAACGGTTCTTCAACGAAGAAGACTATGTCCGCTTAAAAGACTTCTATATTCTGGATAAGGAAAAACTGGAGCTGGCAGGCCCGGATATGCTGATTCTGCACCCTCTTCCCCGTGTCAACGAGATCGCTGTGGAAGTGGACGAGGATCCCAGAGCCGTATACTTCAGACAGGCCCAGTACGGTGTCTATGTCCGTATGGCGCTGATCTGTACACTGCTGGGTCTGACAGACAGACCGCTGCAGGAATATAACCCATAGACCCGGCACCGAAACACAGGAGGTAGCACATGTTAAATGTAGGCAAAATCGAAGAAGGCTTTGTACTGGATCACATCAAAGCCGGCAAAAGCCTTTCTATTTATCATCATTTACAACTGGACAAACTGGACTGCACTGTGGCAATCATCAAAAATGCCCGCAGCAATAAAATGGAAAGAAAAGATATCCTGAAGGTGGAATGTGATATCGATACATTGAATCTGGATATCCTGGGCTTTATTGATCACAACATTACGGTCAATGTGATCAAGGACGGCAGAATCGTGGAAAAAAGGCAGCTTTCTCTCCCAAAAGAGATCAAACATGTGATAAAATGTAAGAATCCCCGCTGCATCACTTCCATTGAGCAGGGCCTGCCCCATATTTTCGTTCTGACAGATCCGGAAAAAGAAATTTACCGCTGCAAATATTGTGAAGAAAAATGCAGACAGAGATGGTAACAGATAAAACATAAGGAGGCATACATATGTACGAATTTAAAGAAAACTATAAAACCGGCATTGATTTCGTGGATGAAGAGCATAAAAGACTGTTCGAAATCGCAGAAGAAGCCCATCAGCTCCAGCAGAATGAATTTATCCCGGATAAATATGACCACATCGTCAAAATCCTGGAGGATCTGCGGGACTATACCAAGTCACACTTTGCTCATGAAGAAAACTATATGAAAGAGATCGGCTACAAAGGTATGTTTACCCAAAAGGTACAGCATGATGCCTTTATCGCCAAGCTGGACGGACTTGATCTTCAGTCTCTGGATGAAAACAGTGATGAAGCCATCAGCGATATCCTCACCTTCCTGACAGACTGGCTGGTGGAGCATATCCTGAATGTGGATAAACTGATCGGCTGAGTTCGCACCTTTTACAACGATAAAAAGCACGTTGCGTGAACTTTCTTTTGTCATGAAAAAAACAGGGAATACCCCCGGATCAGGTGTATTCCCTGTTTTTTATCTCACTGATTGCTTTCAGTTCCCGCATTCCACACTGATCCGGTTAAAGATTCCCATGATCTCTTCCGTGTCCATCTGCTCTTTTTCCCTGCCGGACTTATCCAGTATCACATTGCCCTCATGCATCATCACCAGTCTGGTTCCATATTCCAGGGCATAGCGCAGGTTATGCGTTACCATAATGGTGGTTACTTTCTTTTTTCTGACGATCCGGTCTGTCAGCTCCATAATGATTTCCGCTGTCTTGGGGTCCAGAGCCGCTGTATGTTCATCCAGAATCAGAAAATCAATCGGTGTCATGGTAGACATCAAAAGCGCCACCGCCTGTCTCTGGCCGCCGGACAAATCCCCTACACGGGTATGCAGTTTATCCTCCAGCCCCAGATTGAGCTGTGCCAGAAGCTCCCGGTAATATTCCGTCCGGGCTTTGTTGACTCCTTTTCCCAATCCATAATGTCTGCCTTTATTGTCTGCCAGGGACATATTTTCCAGAATTGTCATGGACGGACAGGTGCCTTTGGACGGGTCCTGATAGACCCGCCCGATCTTCCGGTGACGCAGATACGCCTTCTTCCGGGTAATGTCCTGCCCGTTTACCTGTATACTGCCCCCGTCCGTCTCTATGCTGCCACAGATCAGATTCAGCAAAGAGGTCTTGCCCGAACCGTTGCTCCCCACCACCGAGACAAATTCTCCGTCCTGCAGAGTAAAATCAAAGCCGTCGAACAGGCACATCTCATTGACGCTTCCCGGATTATAATGTTTTGTTATGTTCGCTAATGTCAGCATCCGTTCTCACCTTCTTTTTTCGTTCCATTCCAAGCATTAGTATACCCAGAAACAGCACTGCCGTAATCAGTTTCAGATCACTGGAGGACAGCCCCATCCTGATGGCCAGTGCCACACAGCCTTTATAAACCAGTGAGCCGATCACCACACTGGTAGTCACCTTCCATACCGTGATTCTCCGGAACAGACTGGTACCGATGATCACACTGGCCAGACCGATCACCACCGTACCCGTCCCCACTGATATATCAAAAAACCGCTGCTGTTGCGCAAACAGACCGCCGCTTACCGTTACCAGACCATTGGCAATGGAGAGCCCTGTGATCTTAACCAGCCCCTTATCCACGCCGAGAGAAGTGACAATCGTGTCATTATCTCCCACTGCCCGCAGCAGAAAACCGGATTTGGTGCTCAAATACCAGTCCAGTAACAACTTGGTCAGTACCGTGATCACAAGTATAATCAGAACAGTCCGAAACCTTTCCGGGAGCCAGACAAGCAGACTGTTCACCACCTCATTGTCAAACAGCGTCTGCATATTATAAATGGGAAGATTGGCTTTCCCCGCTATCCGCAGATTCACCGTATACAACGCCGTCATCATGATAATGCCGGACAAAAGATCCCTTACCTTTAATTTTACGTGAATCAGTCCCGTCAGCATCCCCACAAAAGCCCCTGCCAGAAAACAGACCGGAAGTGTCAGTATGGAAGGCACTTCCCTGCTGATCAGGATGCAGGCAATAGCGGCTCCCATCGGGAAGCTGCCATCCACCGTAAGATCAGGGAAATCCAGTATTTTATATGTGATATACACACCGAGCCCCATAATCGCATAGATCAGGCCCTGTTCCAAAACGCTCAGTAATAGTGCCAACTTTATCTCTCCTCACCGGATTGCCGCGCTCCGTTCTTATTCCACGGTAATCTCCTCAAATTTTTCTGCTGCTTCATTTATCATATCTTCCGGAATGGTCAGGCCAATCTGGTCTGCCGCCGCCGTATTGAGATAAAGGCTGGCCTGGGAAATCACCTCAAAAGGCATTTCCGAAGCCTTTGCTTCCCCTTTCAATACTTTGGCTGCCATCGCACCGGTCTGTCTGCCCAGTTCCACATAATCCAGACCCATAGAGGCCACACAGCCGTTTTTCACCTGCTCCACCTCAGAACCAAACACGGGAATGCCCTGTTTACCCGCTTCATCCAGTACCGTCTGTAGTGCGGAAACCACCGTATTATCCGTCAGATTGGTAATGCAGTCCACTTTGGCTGCCATATCTGCCGCCGCCATAGGCACATCCGCGATCGTATTGATCCCCGTTTCCACAATCTCAAAGCCATATTCCGCCGCATGTGCCTTATATTCTGCAATGGTGCTGACAGAATTGGCCTCACTGGTGGTATAGAGAATACCGATGGTCTTTGCCTGGGGCAGCATCCGTCGGATCATCTCCATCTGCTGCGTAACAGGCAGCGCATCACTGGTGCCTGTTATATTCCCCACACTGCTCCCATCCTCCCCTGCCAGGCCCGCGCCCGCCGGATCGGAAACCGCCGTATAGATGACAGGAATCTCTGTATTCATACAGGAATTGTATGCACTCATGGCCGTAGGTGTAGCAATGGCACAGATCAGATCCACCTTCTGTGATACATAAGAATCTGCAATCGTGCTGGCCGTTCCCATATCTGCCTGTGCATTGTCAAATACCACCGTCAGATTCTTTCCTTCCTCAATACCGGCTTCCGCCAGCCCCTGCAGAAACCCTTCCCTGCAGTTATCCAGAGAACCATGCTCCGCAAACTGCGCAATTCCTATTGTATACCGCCCCTTTTCAGGCTGTGTCCCACAGGCTGTCAATACCAGCGCTGCCGCCGCTGCAGTTATCATTGCTGTGATTTTTCTTTTCATAATTATGTCCTCCCTTTGCTGCCTGTGATACAGAGGAATTTTTCTGCGCACCTCTGATTTCCTCTGAGTGCCCATGTGCATGAAAAAGTGCGCACAGCGTGCTTTCCCATGAAATGAAAAAACGCCTCAAACATATAAACTATGTTTGAGGCGCTAATTTACATTATCGCGGTACCACTCAAATTGACCTTCCCAAAAGGCCCACTCATTTCATGTACTTCATACATGCCGCGTGGATAACGGGTGCGGTTCCCGGCAGCGCCTACTTGGCATATTCCGTTCGGACTGCCCTCGAAAGCCCATTCAGCAAACATACCCATGCCGCAATCCCACCATCTGCGGCTCTCTGTTATGGCATCCGTAAGCCTACTCCTCTTTCTCACAGGTTTCTTTTTATTCTATAGACACTTTAATACGTTTCTGTTCAAAAGTCAAGAAGTATTTTCATAAACTTTGCTTCCTGCCCCGTGAGCAGTAACCGGCATCCTCTGCTATTTTGATACCGGCAGTTCCAGTTCTTTCCTGTAAAGGGCATGTTCCCAGGTGTATTGCAGATAGTCATTCTGATCCCTGTGGGCTATGATATCCCCCTTCCATTTCTCAAAGTCACAAATGCAGACTGTAATTCTGGAAACATCATGATCCGCAATCGGAAAAACAGAAGTATTTTCTCCGTGCTCCATATAGTTTCCCTGGGCATCAAATACAATGAGGATGCAATCCCTTCCTGCCTCTTCCATCTCCAGGGAAAGTTCGAAAGGAGTCACCGTTACAGAATGCAGTCCCACACCCGCTTCATTGAAATCCTCTACCGGAACCGTATGATTGTCCGCAGCATTCACCGTTACCGGAACCGTAAAATGCCACGGCCCTTCAAACCAGTAATATTCCGCTTTGTTGGGATACTGATCCCTGCCGGTTTCTTCCATAATCCGGCTGTGCAGCTCCTTAAACTCTTCTTCCGGCAAGGCCGCCAGCTCCTCTTCACTCATTCCCCAGTCAATCGGTTCAACCTCTGCCAGATCACCCACGATTTTTCCCAGACTGATTTCCATTGTAAACTCTTCCGGAAGAGGCAGTTTTTTAATATACTGCATTATTTCTTCATCCGTGGACGGAATCTCTCCGCCTGCCGCCTCTGCTTCCTCTAAGATTTTTGCCACTTCCGATTCATCTGCCAGCACTCCGTCCAGCCCGATTCTCCAGATACCGGCAAATGTCTTTTCATCCAGAAAGTCCCCTTCCAGCTCCTTGTCTCCTACATAGGGCAGAGGCCGGAATGAAAACTCTGTCACCGCCTCCAGAGACAGACGACGGCTTCCATCCTGCCACTTTACGATTTTATCTGCAAACGGCTCACTGCTTTCCACCAGCATGGAAATGCTCAGGCTTTCCTGATTGCAGTAAATTTCCGACAATGTTACCGTAACTCCATCCACTGTCTGCGAATAAGCCGGCGTATCTGTCTTTGCTTCCGCATCTTCGTCAGCTACCTGGCCCGGCTCTTCCAAAGGCTGTGCATACTCCTGATAATCGCCCGGATACTCTGCGGTTTTCCCCAACATGGAAAAAATGCGTCCAAGCACCGGAATCCTGGCTGCCAGTACCGGATTGGTGGAACAAACGCCAATCACCAGCAAAAGTACTGCTGCCACCGCCGCTGCACTCTTTGCCCACAGGGGCATTTTCTTTTTATGGGATTTCTTTTTCTTTTCTTTCATCTTACCTGTCTCCTTTTGCTCCTCTGCCAGAATCTGTGCAAAGGCCGCATCTGCTTTCTTTGTTACAATCGCAGGGAGTTCCATATCCTGTCGGAAAGCTGAAATGATTTTTTTGTTTTGATTCATTTATGTTTCCTCCCCATTTCAGGATCATACATCTGTTCTATCTCTCTGCGGGCAGCAGACAGACGCCGTTTCACAGCGCTCTCGCTCGCTCCCAGCATTTCACTGATTTCCTTCACTTTGAAACCTTCCGCATAATACAGAACAAGAATGACACGGTATTTCTCATCCACGCACCGGAGCATTTCACGCCACTCTACTGTTTCATACTCTGCGCACTCTGTCCCGGCCTGCATGTCCATCATACTGTCAGTGTACACCAGTTTTCGTCCTTTTCTGAGGATATCGTTACATTTATTGATCAGGATCCGTGTAAGCCAGGATTTGAAATACTCTTCCCGTTTCAATGTGTACAGCTTTTCCCAGCATGTCAGAATCGTATCCTGGATAGCGTCTGCCGCATCTTCATCATTGGAAAGAATGGCAAACGCCACTTTATACATTCCTTTCATATTCTCCTGCATCAAAGCCACAAACGCCTCCCCATCCTGACGCTTTGCCCTTTTCAGTAATGTGTTCATATATTTTCTCCCTGTAACCTGGCAGTCCTGGCATCTGCCTTCGCCTGCCATCCTGTTTCCCCTTGTCCGGACTTGGGTACTATACTCATTAGACGCAGAAGCATTTTATTTGGTTCGCAGAAATTTGCATTTACAAAG
Organism: Lachnospiraceae bacterium; assembly: GCA_009774625.1. Taxonomy (GTDB): domain Bacteria; phylum Bacillota; class Clostridia; order Lachnospirales; family Lachnospiraceae; genus VSOB01. Next base: position 29,787 of record VSOB01000013.1, on the reverse strand, counting down.
CCGCTGCAGAAAATCCTGTCCGTCAATACAGAAATACAAAAAAATACGGGACTATCTCTCTGATCCGGAAATAGTCCCTCTCACCTTTTTTGAGTATCTATCTATTTTCTATCATACTAAAGTCACAGAGCGCTTCGTTTTGTGTCACCCGGCGAAGTTCATCCCTCACCTCCATCAGCGCAAATCCCAGCAGATTCTGCCCGCGCCACTTTCCCGGAGCCTGTGCGTCGGGCGAATCGGCGGAAAGCCGGATCCCCCAAATGCCATCATAGGGACTGGCCTCTGCCAGAATGCTGTCACCGGTGGAAAGCAGAAAATCTCTCATCTTCCGGTTCTGACTGAATTTACACCAGTTTCCATTCAGTACGATAGAATATTTGGCCTGATCCCATACTGTCTGGTCAAATCCCCGTACCTTTCTCCCAAGTGCTTTCATCTGTTTGGGAGTCTGGCTCTCCAGGACCTGTTGCCGGATTGTTTCATCTCCGAACAGCTCCGCCTTCTGTTCCATCATAAACTGTTCCATACAACAATAATGATTGGCGCCCGATCGGAACTGCTCTGGTTCCATCCACCACTGACTGAAACAGCTTTTGGTAATGCTCCCGTCCCCGGACGGTTGATGCCCCCAGAACAGGCAAAAGGTATGCTGTTTCCCGTCTGCTGCCTCCTGTAGGAGCCTCGCACATGTGCAGGCCGGCACTCCGGACGGCTGCCACAAAGGAATGCAGAAATCCCCATGCGTAAATACCTCACAGTAATCCTCATCCTCCCACCAGCCTTTCCATGTGACCGGTTCCGGAAACAGGGACTGATATTCCTTTTGTTCCTCTGCGGAAAGGCTGTCCAGCCAATCTGAAAAATGCCACATGTAATCCTCTCCGTATCCCATACGCCAGCCAATGGAATACCGTTCAATCTCCGGATACGCCAGCCACGGCGGCGGCATCCACTTCTGATCTGCTTCCATACTTCTGTTCCATCCCCTTTCTCAAACATATTTCCCCTGATTCCTGTCAAACTATCATAGCCTGCCCTGTCAGTTATGATACTGTTTTCTGGCACACTCTGTATATTTCCTTACAAACCCGCCCTTTTCGTCTGTATAGGCATCTCTGTTATATTCATACTTTTCCCACAGGGAAATTTTTAAGGTTTCATATTCCTTTGCCAGAGAAGGGTGATCATTCATATAATCCCGGAAATACAATTCATCATGGTCGCCATAATAGCGCAAATGTAAATGAAACACTTTCTCTGCAAATCCTGTATCCGTATATCCTCTGTTCAGGGATTTTCTGTTTTCTCCTTCTGACATACATAAATAACCGATTCTTACAAGCTCCTCTTTGATCTGTTCCATAGAAGCATCCGGGGGAATTTCCATCAGAATATCAACAATGGGTTTTGCCCATATGCCACGGATGGCCGTACTCCCGATATGATGGATTCTGAGCTCTCTGTTCTGCAAAAGATCTGTTATCCTTTGCCTTTCTTCCTCATACCAGTCCTTCCAACAGGTTTTATGCGCTGACAAAATGACAGGAAACAATCTCCACAATTCTTCCAGCGTCCTTTCAGATAAGGATTTCCCCATAACAGCCTCCACAACGATTCAAAGTCTCTCTCTGAGCCATAACCTGAAAAATATATGCTCCAATACTGCATCCGAAAAGGGAAACTGCCTGGGCATGTCCTTTGGCATACTCATACATACTCTCTGGCTCTCTGACACATTGATCCGGCATAATAAAATCAGTTTCATAAACCCTTTCTCCATGCTGCGGGAAATCGAAACCCAATACCTGATACCCCTGCAAAACTGCTTCCTCTGCCAGAATTCATATACAGTCATCTATTTTGGAAGAATGGCTTCCATGTGCTGCAATGATTATTTTATCACCCAGTTCTCCCCACAGGATAACAGGTATCCCGCTGATTCGTATTTTATTCACATTCATCTGTTTCCCTCTCATCCATATATCATTTTTTAAGGGCAAACGGCATAGCCATATTTGACTATGCCGCAAATCGCTCTGTCTATACTTTATCTATGATGTTTACCGCTTCATTATATCAGACAATCCGGTCACAGTAAACCCGGAAATCATCAGCCCGGATTGCGCAGCCAGGATTCGTCCACCACCAGACATTTCACCTGCGGACAGGCGCTTTCACCAAACGCAGCCCTCCGTACCTCTGCCGCTTCGCTGTCCTGTTCTTCTCCATAAAGGCAGAAGGTATACAGATCCGGAAGTGCATCCAAAAAGCTGAAATCCATCATACCGGGATGTTCCAGTTCCAGATATTCCAGTTTTGTACATTTCTTCAATACCGTTTCCCATGTCCCGGATGTACCTGTCTCTTTTTTATGATCGGAATCCGCATCTCCATTTTTATCTTTCTGGAACGTACTTCCTCCGTCCTTTTCATATCCCATCTCATTCAGATAAGAGAACATGCTGATACGCAGTGTCAGATACTTCAGGTTCGGTAGCTCGCACAGCCAGTCCGCCTCTTTCAGCTCCTCCGGGGTAACAAGTGTCAGCTCCTTCAACGAACTGCATTTCTTCAAAACTTCATAATCGGACACGCCGCCAATCTCCAGCGTCAGCTTTTCCAGATTGGGCAATGCAGCAATATCCTCCAGTGTGGTCAGAGAATAATCTGAGCAGTCCGCATCTTTCAGCACCAGCCCGCCCACAGATATTTCATCTCTTCCGGGTATAGGACTTTCCGTCATGGTCACCTCCGTGATCCACGCCACATCAGCGGCACATAACGGCCTGCCGCAAAAGCTCTCCCATTCCGCATCCGACATATCACGGTAATATCCGGTGGCAACGCGCAGCAAATCCTCCCACTCCTCAGAAACAAAAGTAAGCTCTTTGTTTTCACCAGTAAGGCGTGGTTCCTTTTCGGGCGCATACAAATATGCAGCCATTGCAAACGGATTGTGCAGATCTTCATAGGCCCAGTTTTCATACCCCATATACTGACGGTATTTTAACTGATCGAAATTTTTTTCCTCTTTGGTTTCCACAAAGGAAGCCGCCATATAGCGGGTGATCTCCTCAATGGCATAATCCGCAGATTCGGTTTCTCCCACGCCCTTATCCACAGGACAGCTCCCGATAAACTCTGCCAGATAGGTCTCACCCATTACATAGGCTATGGCATACTGTACTTTTTCCCCGTTTACCGTACAGCAAAAACTGTAAAACAGCAATTCCCTTTTATCTTCTCTGAGATACCGTTCAAACCGGAACCCGGAAAAGCTGACCCCTTTTGTCTTTTGGGCGCTTTCTTTGATCTTCTTCTGCATCACCGCCCAGTTTTTCCCCACACCGTCTGGAAACATCCGGTTCTCCGTAATGTGGATGTAGACCTCCGCATCCGAACCATCAGGCCAGACAGCTTCCAGGCAGGGTTCCCAGCTATTTGAACCGAACTTCCATCCCACCGGTACATCATAGGAACAGGCCGCAGAAGAAAATCCCCCCTGGCTGTTCATCTGTTTTCTGATATAGCAGATCCCCGACTTTTTCCCTTCCATTTCCGGTGCGGCTTCATCCTTCTCTCCGGTAATTCCCGAAAGTGTCAGTTTAATATAATCTGTCTGGCGCCCCTTTGCACACTGACTGACAACCGGATACCTCTGTGTCTGATTCCCGAACCGGACCTTCTCTTTGGGAGTGGCGCTCTTTTCCTTTCCTGCCACTGTCAGTGACTGTGTTGTAAGACATACCAGCAATACACATAACAGTATGCTGCCGGCCTGACGCCCCGATAATATCCTGCGCCTTTTCTTTCCTTTCTGTTCCTTCATCCTCTGCCCCCTCCTTCCCCATTGTGTACACAACAGAACGTACCCTTACCGGACTTTCTGCCGTTGTAAATTATTGAAACATGGATATGGTATATCCTAACATGCCCATGCATCATAATTGCATCATCTGTATATTTCCTCTCAAATTCTATCACTGTAGGGCAGAGATTTCATATAACTATCCATCCAGTCCCAATCGGGAATATAACCGTAGTCCGAAAATTCGTATGTTTCATCAATACTTATTTTACCTCTATTATCATGTGAACCCAAAAAACTTCCACCCAAAGCTAAAGACATTGCACCCGCAGGAAACGGTTCTTCACCACTGATCTCGTCAACAAAACCGACAACACCATTACCATTACTATCACGAGAAACATAATTATACTTTGGATTATCATTAGTAGTCATTATTGCATCTATTCCGTTACCCATATCAACATCAAAATAACACTTCAACACAACAACCCTCTAGTGGAACCAGTCAACCCTCTAGTGGAGGTTTAGAGACAGGCGATGGAGCACCTGTATGGGGTACAGGTGCATATACACCACCTGGAGGTGATAGAAGCAACTTTAATCCGGGAGAGCTTGGCGGATTACAATAATCAATATATAAAGATACAACACATGATATTAATGAGAAGCAATATCATGTGTTGTATCAGAAGCAACTAACAGAAGTCAGTCCAAAGCTGACCTCCCTCATTTTAAAAGGAGACAAACATTATGAATAAAGACATCAACCTAGATAAAATAGATACAATATTAGATAAAACAGGCGCAGTATTAGGTATAATAGGTCTAGTGCTATGTTGTATAGGACTTATTATGGCACTAGCGAACATGAGTATTGTAAGAGCATATTTTTTGAATATAGTTTTCCGCTCATAATAATACTAATGATATTCGGCGCATTGGATTTAATATACAAATTTATAAACTGGTTACATAATTCCAAAAAGAAACAACCAATATCCCAAGAACAAAGCTATAAGAAAAAGAGCCACTTGCAAAACAAGCAGCTCTAATGTATAATCTACTTAGATAGGTTGATCGGACACGAAGTTCCGATTGCCCTCAGTTAAGAATTTTATTTAAAGAAATAAGCATCAACCTTGGGCGAGGGATGCTTATTTCTTTTTATGATTGTCTATGTAAGACAGTGCCACAAAAATAACAAGCAATAATGTCAAAACTTCCATCACGCTCATGGGCATCACCCTCTTTCGTAAGACTAGAGGGCATCCATCGGAAAACCGCATCCTGCTTCCTTTTCGATTACACAATCCCATTATAGCATGAATAAATGTTCTGCTCAATCGAAAAAGAGAATATAAGCATATGATGTTGTACACTTTTAGTTGACACCTTATACTCAAGGATTTGATGTATCATCAAAGAGAAATAAGGAGGCAGCTACAATGGCAAAAAAACAACGAAAGTACGACATGGAATATAAAATCCAAGCCGTTAAATGAGCAAAAGAACTTGGCGGTGCAAAAGCAGCAGCCGAGTTAGGTATCCCCAAAAACACTATGTATGCGTGGACAAAGGCAGCCAGAGAAGGAAGGCTGAATGTCGGTCCAGGCTCACATACTCCGGAAACGGCCATGAACCTTGCAGAAGAGCTGGCTCTCCTGCGCAGACAGGTCAGGGAGCAGGAAAAGGAAATCCGCCGCCTGAAAGAGGAAAACGAATTTCCCGAAGAGGCAAGCGCTTTTTTCGCAGCCGGCCGTCGGAAGTCTGCAAAAGGCAGAGAATGATGTTCCTTGCCATGAAAACCGAGGACGGCATTATAAAGAGGAAGATTTCTTTCTACTGCCGAATGCTGAAAGTAACACGGCAGGGATTTTATAAATATCTGGCAGACAAAGACCGTCCGTGGAAATACCAGCAGTTAGCCGATGGAGAATGTGAAATTTTTTCTGTAAATAGCCTATTGGAAGGTCTTCTATGATAAAATAAATTCATAGGAGGCCTTGTAGCATGGCAAGAGAAAAGAAACCAGTACACAAAGTACAAATGACCGAGGGAAAAAGAAACATTATACAGATGCTTCTGCAAGAGTATGACATCGAATCTGCTCAGGATATTCAGGACGCCCTCAAAGATCTGACGGGTGGTACGATCAAGGAAATGATGGAAGCGGAAATAGACAACCATTTAGGCTATGCCAAATCTGAACATTCTGACAGCAATGACTACCGCAACGGCTACAAGCCCAAACAAGTCAACAGCAGTTATGGAAGTTTGGAAATTCAGGTGCCCCAGGGCCGTAAATCCACGTTTGAACCACGGATGGTAAAGAAGCGGCAAAAGGACATTTCCGATATTGACCAGAAAATCATTTCCATGTATGCCAAAGGCATGACTACCCGTCAGATTTCGGAAACTCTGGAAGATATTTATGGATTTGAAGCTTCAGAAGGATTTATTTCTGATGTGACAGATAAAGTCATGCCTCAGATCGAGGACTGGCAGAACCGTCCTCTCGCAGACGTCTATCCTGTACTCTACATTGACGCCATCCACTATTCTGTCCGGGACAACGGCATCATCCGCAAACTGGCCGCTTATGTTATCTTAGGCATCAACCTGGATGGCCAGAAAGAAGTACTGACGATCCAGGTAGTGGAAAATGAAAGTTCGAAATACTGGCTGTCTGTTTTAAACGGCCTAAAAAACAGAGGCGTAAAGGACATTTTGATCATCTGTGCCGATGGGCTTACCGGTATCAAAGAGGTGATTTCAGCGGCCTTTGCAAAGACGGAAGATCAGCGCTGCATCGTCCATCAGGTACGCAGCACTCTGAAATATGTGGCAGATAAAGACCGTAAGCCTTTTGCGGCGGATCTGAAGACCATTTATCATGCCCCCGCACAGGAGAAAGCACTGGAAGCACTGGAACGGGTTACGGAGAAATGGAGTAAGCGGTATCCGAACTCTATGAAGAGCTGGAGGCAAAACCGGGACGCCATTGCCCCTGTTTTTAAGTTTTCCTCGAATGTACGCAAGGTCATATATACCACCAATGCCATAGAGCCTAAATGCCACCTGCTCTTGACGTGCATCGACAATGCTGTTATAAATAAAGCATGGGCCGGGAGCTCTGAAATGAGCCTCCAGCCCTAAACATTATCATAGAAGATCAGTATTTACAGACTTTTTTTCACACGTTCGGACGCCAGCCGTCAACGGCTGATAAAGGAAATCGCAACGCTGAACGCGGAAACGATCTCCCCGCAGAAAATCTAGTTTCTGTCTGCCCATCTGGAGAACTGGAACACGATTGACTTTGACAACCGACGGCAGGTAACAGACATTATTCTCTCCCAGGTCCAGATCCAGGCCACCAGCGACCGAGTTTCCTTTGAGTGGAAAATTTGAACTCTTTCATAATCTGCGTCTTTTACAACAGCCTGTGTGGCCTTGTTAAGCGTTGCTATCATCTATAAACTGCAAAATATCTTCTAATTCCCTATATGTCAGGCTCTTTACATCCTGGTCGTCAAGAACTTTACTATTTAAAACAGCAAGTTTTCCCGCTTTATTCAAACTGCCGCCACGCGTTAATAAACTTTCCAAAATATCTTTGATACTCTTAAGGACGACTTTTACAGGTTCAACTTTCTTTCCGATTTTAGGATCAAGAGTCTCTTTTACCGCCTTATATACAAGACCGTTCTTAAGCGCAAGAAGGCAAGTGCCAACAAATTGGCGGCGCAACTTTTCATTTATGCCATCAGAATGCAGTTTTTCATTGAAAGTCTTAATAGAATCAACAACTTTAATTTTATCATTTACCCTGCCAAAGCATAAATTTTCATATTCTTCAAATGTCCGAAGTGTAACTTCATCTTCAGCCCCGTGCTCTTTATCAATAATTACAGATTGGCCATGCCAGACCCAAATTTCATCGCCATCCGTTTCAGCAAGAATGCATGTTGTATACCCAATGTAGCTTTTTGATAATCTTTTATATCCTTACCTACTGATTTTAATGCCTGCACATAGCTAAATTCACCTGTTTCCATATTCCCGACACGATATTTATCCCCAATCCTATTTATAATATCAAATCTGTTCATAACGTACTCCTCCGTTTAACAGTTGGAAAACTATATATAACCAATTATAAAAATTAACCAATTTTTTAACCAACAATAAGCAAGCCGTTTTCATTTTCTTCAGTAAATCTATATTGCTCCACTCTCATTCCCTGATTTGACTTCATCATGTAATTGCTTTTTATGTACCCATATATGCATTTTAACAAAATATATTTATTATCACAACAAAGGCAGTCAGTTTCTGGCACTATTTTCTTTTTTCCCATTTCTCTCTCCACAAACCAAAACAGGCCGGAAACCCCGGCCCGTTTTTATTCGTTTTACTCATTCTCCCCTGTTCTATTGTCATAGTTTTCTATGCAGTTCAATCTGATATGACAGGTATTCTCCCAGCTCTACAGGCAGCGGCAGTCCCGCTTCCATCAGAGCAGAGCCGTAGTAGCATCTGCCGCTTTCCCCGTCCTCATACAGGACGTCACTCTGCAGGCCTTTCAGCTTCACATAGCTGATGGGCATATTGAGGTTTCCGTTCTGGATCGTCATCACTGCGCTCACCAGCGCCTGCTCTCCGTCCTCCGACACAAACATCCACGCCGTATATACATTCTCAAAGGGACTGGAAAGACGGTAATAATCACCTGTAAGCACCAGTTGTGCGTTCTTTTTATAGGTTATAATCTGTTCTTTGACCGCGGCCTTTTCATCCGCAGTCATCTTATCCGGATCCAGTTCATAGCCAAAGCCGCCCCCGGCCATAGCCACGATGCCTCTCGTCTGCAGGCTGATGCTCCGCCCAGTCTGGTGATTTGGTACAGCGGATACATGTGCACCCACTGCGGAAGGCGGATAAAAAAATGAGGTACCATACTGAATCTTCAGCCGATCCAGTGCATCCGTATTGTCACTGCACCAGATCTGGGGCGTATAATACAGCATTCCTGCGTCAAACCGTCCGCCGCCCCCGCTGCAGCCCTCAATCAGCATATCCGGATACCGCTTCATAAGTTTCTCCAGAAACTCATAGACACCCAGCACATAGTCATGGGCAACTTTTCCCGGACTTCTCTCCTGAGAATAAATATCAGAAATACTCCGGTTCATATCCCATTTCACGTACTCCACATTGCCCTGATCCAAAACACCGCAAATCTGTCCGAAAATATAATCCCGGACCTCCGACCTGGAAAAATCCAGCACCAGTTGGTTTCTGGCATACACAGGCTTCCTGCCCGGTATCCGCATCACCCAGTCAGGATGTGCCCGATAGAGATCGCTGTCCTCCGAAATCATCTCCGGTTCGATCCAGATACCGAATTTCACACCCAGCCGGTTGATCCTCTCAATCAGCTCTCCCAAGGTGCATCCCAGCTTCTCCTCATTGACCTGCCAGTCACCCAGACCGCTGTTGTCATCTTCCCGCTTCCCGAACCAGCCGTCGTCCATCACCACCATGTCCATACCCAGGGCCGCAGCATCCTCCGCCAGCTTGCAGATCTTTTCTCCGTTAAAGTCAAAGTAAAAGGCTTCCCAACTGTTCAGCAGCACCGGACGCAGCATCTGTCCGTATTTTCCCCTGTACAGATGCTTTCTGATGCATCGGTGATACTGATTGGACAGCTTTCCGAATCCTTCGCCAGAATAACTCAGGACCGTTTCCGGTACGGTCAGCACCTCGCCCCGCTCCAATGTATAGTGAAACAGATCTCTCTGCAGACCCATCATCACCCTGGTCTGGTCAAACTGATCCTTCTCCGCCTCGAACAGAAAACTGCCGCTGTAAACGAACATCATGCCATAACAGCCGCCCGCATCTTCCGTGGCATCCTGCCGGGCAACGATCACTGCCGGATTGTACTGATGGCTGGAAGCGCCCCGGCGGCTGCCGATGGAAAAACTGCCGTGGGCAATCTCTCTGCGCTGAAAGCTGCGCTCCATCACATGTCTGCCGTAAAAGCTGATCAGATCATAGTTGCCGGAAAGAAAATCAAGACAGGCGCAGGCCGCCTTTTCCACTATGACATCCTCTCTGCCCAGATTGGAAATCTTCACACTTCTTGTAATGATATCCTCCTCTTCCAGCACACCGTATAGCAGGCTTACCCGCACCATGCTGACACTGTCCTCCAGTAAAATTTCCAGTGTCTGTGCCTCGTCCTCTCCGGCATACACTGCCGGGAGCCCCACCAGGCCATATTTCCCCTGCCTGATCTCATGGCTGACATACCGCAGATCACAGCAGTCGGAACCGTCCCCGTTATGAATCACAAGTGCGCTGCTGCGGTAATCTCCTGTTCCCATAGCCGGGTATTCCTGAGGCAGCGCATCCATTGAATATGTTCTGTCCGTACCTACATCCGCCGGGTTCCCCGAAAATCCTCTGTCAAAATAGGTCAGGAGATATTCCATGCTGCCGGATATCCTGGCGCCATAATACAAATGCAGCAGGAAGCCGAAATCATCTACCTTCATCTGATAAGTTGTATTCTTTGTATCCAGTGTAAAAATATGACTTGTCCTATGATAGTTTATTGCCATGCATGTTCTCCTTCTTTCTGTCAGATTTTACACAGACAGCCCCGCCGGAGCCGGCGGAGCTTTATCCCTGTTACTTTATCTGTAAAGGATGCCGCAAAAGCATCCCACAGATACCTGTAAAACTGTAAATAATATCTTTTTTATGGTTTTATTTTACCGCTCCGTTTACCACACCGTTCAGAATCTGTTTCTGGCAGATCACATAGAAAATCAGAATCGGAATCAGTGACAACAGGTAAGAAGCAAACGCCAGATTGTAGTTTGTTCCGAACTGCGACTGGAAATTAAGCTGTGCCAGAGGCAGTGTATTCTTGCCGGAACCTGCCATGATAACCAGGGGCGTCATTACGTCATTCCATACAGCCAGCGCTGTCAGTACGGCAACCGTTGCATGCATGGGTTTCATGATCGGGAAAATGATCTTCCAGTAGGTCGTCCAGGTGGATGCGCCGTCCACCCGTGCAGCTTCTTCCAGCGCAATCGGAATATTCACCAGATACCCGGAATACAAAAGTATATTCATCGGCATATAGAATACCACATACAGGATAATAACGCCAGCCCAATTTGCAAGATGTAGTTCCGCCGTCTGTTTTGCCAAGGGCATCATCAGGATTGCAAACGGAACAAACATACCGCTGACAATAAACAGATACACAAAGCTGTAAAATTTGCTGTGCGCTTTATTTCTTCCCAGCGCATAGCCCATCAGGGAATGCAGGGCCAGAGACAGTGCCACTGTAACCGCCGTAATCAGAAGGCTGTTCCCAAGGGAACGCCAGAAATCAGTCACCACCATCGCTTCTCTGAAATTGGAAAGACTCCATGTTTTAGGCAGGGACAGGATGCCGCTGATGCTGTTGGTCATTTCCGAGGGCTGCTTGAAAGCGATCATCACTGTCATATAAAGCGGAAATATGATAGTGGAAAGGCCGAGAATCAAAAACACCATCGGACCGTATACGGACACTTTAAGCGATTTTTTCTCCGTCATAACTGTTCCTCCTTACTGTTTGCAAATTTCATCTGTGCAACCGATATACATACGATCATAATAAAGAATACCACTGCGTTGGCACTCTGAAAACCAAACTGTCCGCCGGACATACCATTGTTATAGATCAGGTAAGAGATGGATTCCGTACTCTGTGCAGGGCCGCCTTTTGTCAATGCCATGATCTGGTCAAATACCATCAGGAAGTTTTTCACGCAAAGCACCATATTGATGGAAAAGAACGGAATAATCAGCGGGAACGTCAGATACCTGAACTGCTTCCAGCCGGTTGCCCCATCCAGCCCGCCTGCTTCATATACATCTTCCGGCACAGTCTGCAGACCGGAAATATAGATAATCGTATTCATTGCAATCGCCTGCCATGCTCATACCACTACGATACCGATCCAGGCAGATTTCGGATCAGACAGGATACTGGTGGAATCCATACCCATCATACCAGCCACAGCCGGAAGAATATATGTAAAGAAATAGTTAAAAATGTAACCCACTACCAGCGCACCCAGAATGTTGGGAAGGAAATACGCGCCGCGGAAAAAGCTCTTTGCACGGATCTTGCTGTTCAGCGCCAGCGCCAGAACCAGACTGAGTACATTGACCACAACGGTGGTTACGATGGCCAGCTTAAAGGTAAACAAATAGGATTTCCCCACGCGTCCGTCTGAAAACAGATCAATATAGTTTCGGATCCCCACCCAGCTATAGCTGCCGAATCCCTTAAAATTGGTAAAGCTGTAGATTACACCCCGAATCAGCGGAATCGTATTGAAGCAGATAAACAGCGCCAGAATGGGAATTGTAATCATTAAAAATGTTCGTTGTCTGTCATTTTTCATTGTTTCTCTTCTCCTTTCCTACTGCGCACCTGTCGATCCGTGTTCTTTTTCATATTCCTGCACCATACGGATAATGTCTCTGTTATACCGCTGCCAGTCCGTGTCAAACTTGGTCAGGAAAGCGTCCACATCCTTGTTCAGCAGAAAAGTCTGAAGCTGTGCGTCCACTGCCATTTCCGACGGATAATAGTGATCCTGATAGTCTGTCATATTGCCTGCCGTAATATACTCCGACATACCGTCCAGCATGGGAGCCAGGTTAAATGTTCCCTCTTTGCAGGGAACCGCGTTCTGTGCGTCAATATATTTCTGAAGGTTCTCATCTGCCAGCAAAAAGTCCAGTACTTCATAAGCGGCTTCCTTATTGGGACAATCTGCCGTTACACAGAACTGCAGGTCGATACCGGAATTCAGCGTATTGCCGTCTTTCGTATCGCTTGCAGGCATCACAAAGGAGTCTACATTCAGATCGGGATTGACAGACAGGATCTGCGGCACTGCATAGCTGCCGATGGGATACATGGCAGACTCGCCTCTTGCAAAGGCAGTGCAGGCATCATTGTAGTTGTATGCAAAGGGATCCTGCGGTCCATACTGAAGCAGGGACAGATACCGCTCCGACAGTTCTCTGTATTCTGTGGAAAATGTAGTCTGCCCGCGATTGACCTGTTTGGTCGTGTCTGCCGGGGAAAGATCCACTGCCATAGCATTCCAGGGCGCCAGACAGGTCCAGGTATCCTTGAAACCAAAATAAAAAGGAAGAATGCCTTCTGCCTGAATCGTATCACAAAGCGCATTCAGTTCCTCCCAGGTTTCCGGGATTTCCCATCCGTGCTCCTCAAACATGTCCCGATTGTAAAGGACACCGGCGGCATTGGCCACATAAGGCACTGCAAATGTACCATCCTTAGGAACAAACTCCAGCGCTTCGTCGATATCAATATAAGCCTGCTTGATATTCTGAAGGCCCGGATAGTCCGAAACGTCAGATAAGATTTCAGCATCCACAAAATAGGAATAGTTAATATCCCCTCCTATCCCGATGATATCCGGATAGTCTTCTCTGATGAATCTGGTTCTCAAAATCGTCATTGCATCGTTTGGAGAACTGATTGTCAGATGGATGTCATCGTGGGTCGCATTGAATTCTTCTTCCACTGTGGCAAAATAATTTGCCGCTTCCGGTTTATACTGCACGATCTCAATTTCCGTTTTTCCGGTATTTGCCGAAGATCCGCATCCCGTCACAGCGAATGAAGTCATCATACCGCACAATGCCAGCTTTAAAAATGTTATTGTTTTTCTTTTCATAGCATTTTCTCTTCTCCTTTCTTTGATAAAAACATTATAATATACCAATATGCCAACAATAAATAGCTGTATATCGGACATTTTATATCTTTATGCTGTTTTTCCCTGTTTAGATTGAAGTCATATGGCATTTTGATATATAATAACTGTATTGTCTTATTACATGGATTGATACATCCTGTAAAGCACCATTTAAAGCCTCGGTCGAAAGACAATTTGACGGATACAAAAACATGAACTGTTGACACCAGAATCTTATCGTGAAAGAAAGAGGTTATGTATGAGTGAAGTCATTTTTTCTGTTTTTCCCAGTGAAAACTTTATCGACATGGGACTGTATCAATTCGGCTGGGAGCAGTGCGATCCCTCCCACTCCTTCGGCCCGGCAGCCCGGAACCACTATCTGTTCCACTACTGTATTTCCGGCACCGGCAGGCTGCTGGCAACCAACGCCAAGGGAGATTCCATCCCTTACCAGATCAAAAGCGGACAGGGGTTTATGCTGTTTCCCAATCAGATATGCACATACATTGCGGATCAGGAAATACCTTGGGAATATGTATGGATTGAATTTGACGGGCTGCGTGCAAAGGAAACACTGGATCTGACCGGCCTGTGCCCTGACAATCCGGTATACCGGGCAAATTACAAAGACATTGCGGAAACCATGAAAAATGAGATGCTCTACATCGTCAATCACAGTGAAGAATCCTCCTTCCATCTGATCGGACATCTCTATCTTTTCATTGACAGTCTGATTCGTTCCTCCACCTCCGCACATGTACACAGAGGGACCCGTCTCCGGGATTTTTACATCAAAGAAGCCTTTTCCTTTATTGAACAAAATTTTCAAAACGATATTACAGTAGAGGATATTGCAGCAGCCTGCTGCCTGAACCGCAGTTATTTCGGTAAAATCTTCCGGGAAGCTATGGGTAAATCTCCCCAGGAATTTCTGATCGCCTATCGTATGACAAAGGCGACCGAACTGCTCAAGCTGACGGAACTATCCATTGCCGACATCGGCAATGCGGTGGGATATCCCAATCAGCTCCATTTTTCCAGAGCTTTCAAAAATGTTTACAGCATTTCCCCAAGACAGTGGAGAAATGAACACGGCGGCGGAAAGCCGGTGAGATAGTCAGATACCCCTCCGAAAAGCAAAAACAACATAAATTTGTCCAAATGATGCATTGTATTCTTTTTCCGGATAATTTATAATATTTTTATAAACATTCGGCTTGTATGCGGGAAAGGAAAAAAACAAATACTGATATTATGAAAATAGATATGCACTGTCATACGAAAGAAGGGTCCCTGGACGGCAAGGTACCCATTGCAAAATACATCGAACTGCTGAAAGAAAAAGGCATTCATGGCATGCTCGTATCAGACCATAATTCCTACAACGGATACCGTTACTGGAAAAATCACCGGGACGAAATGCCGCCGGATTTTGTGGTGCTGAAAGGAATTGAATATGACACCATTGATGCGGGGCATATCCTGGTGATCCTCCCCACAGGCGTAAAAGTGCCTCTGATCGAGCTGCGGGGCATGCCGGTCAACGTGCTGATCGATATTGTCCACCGGCATGGCGGCATTCTGGGACCGGCTCACCCCTGCGGGGAACGGTTCCTGAGTCTGACCAACAACCGCCGTTTCCGGAAACAGAAATCGGTGCTGGAACGCTTTGATTTTGTGGAAACTTTTAATTCCTGTGAACCGGAAGCCAGCAATGAGGGGGCTTCTATGCTGGCGCAGGCCTATGGGAAACCCGGCTTCGGCGGCAGCGATTCTCACCGCCCGGATTGTGTGGGAACCGCCTACACCTGTTTTTCCGATGATATCCGCTCGGAAACAGATCTGATCAATTACATCCTTTCAGGAAATACCACCGCCACAGGCGGTTATTACTATCACGGAACCACCAGAGAAAAAATCGGAAAGATGAATCAGGTCCTTGTTTTCTCTTTCTGGTTTTACAACAAAGGCTCTGAGCTGCTGCGCAGGCACAAACGGATCGCAGCCCTCCGGGCAGACGATGAAACCACGCTGCAGCGATATGAAGAAAGCCGGAACGGGATCTAACCCTTCCGGCTTTTGTTTCTGTATCGTTCCATATACTCTTTTCTGTACTCTCCGGCAGACTCCTTCAATTCTTCCATCCCATTCCTGAATCGGGCAGAGATGATGCCGGGGTTGTCAAGCAGCAGCCGGCGCCTGAAAAAATCACTCAGATTACGAAGCTGCCTGCGCCGCTCATGCAGCAGATGAAATTTCCTGTGCAGCTCTTCCCGCTCCTCTGTCAGAGCCTTGTCGGCGGCGGTGCGCAGCGTATCCATCCGCTCCTGCATCCGCTCCATTTCCAGCTTCGCACTTTCCAGTCCATCCAGTACTTCCCGCATATCCAGAGCCGCCCGGAAAGACAGGCCGAAATCCACTGCCACATAGATGCTCAGCAGAGCTGTCACCACGGTCAGCAGCCCCGCAGGCATCCGCCCGGTCAGCTCTGCAATGGGCCTGTGAATTACCCCTGTCATCAAAATGGTCAGGAATCCCCAGGCAATGGTGGAGCTGAGACAAATCTGCCCCTGGAAATTCATAAATTTGCCCGAATAATCCCAATACCGCACACGAAACAGGTGTTCTGTCACTGTGCCGGTTACGTATTCCAGCAAAGTGGCGCCCACACAGCCTGCCAGCCAGGTCAGCGCCATATTGTCCTGAAACGGGGCGGAAACTACCAGCATCATCAATGCGCCGCTGCCATAGATGGGCAGAAACGGCCCACGCATAAAACCCCGGTTGACCGGATGATGTGTCCGGGCGGATACCCAGGCAGATTCAAAACACCATCCCAAAAAGCAGTACAAATAAAAGTAGAAAAGCCATTCACACATAAAACGCTACCACAATACTACATTTCCCCTTTCTGGTCATATGACTCAGGCCATGATAGACAAATTTTCCATATCCCCGTACCGTAACCACATCCCCCTTCCCAGGTACATAACTCACACTCTCCTGCTGCCTCCCGTTCACAAACACTTTTTTCTCCCGGAACAAAACAGCGCTTTTTTCCCTGGACAGACCCAGGGCTCTGGCCACGACCGCATCCAGACGTTCGGAGGACACCTGATAAATCCGTTCTTCCAGTACAGGCTGCAGCCGTTCCTCCTGCCCTGTATACTGCCTGCAGATAACACTCGTATGTCTGATTCTGCTCAGGTTTTCCACAATATAAGGGCCGATCCCTTCTGTGCAGTACAGATAAGCGTGAAAGTCCTTTACCATAATATCCCCCAAAGTACTCCGCTCAATACCAAGATTCATACAGGCTCCCAGAACATCCCTGTGCGTCAGCCTGTCCGCAAACTTCTCCGACCTGGGACAGATCTCCAGACACACAATCGGAAAAGGAGCCTCATAGCCCAGCATTTCCTCACTGCCAAACCGGACCATCTGCCGCTCGCATCCTGTATTCCCTCCAAACACCATACAGGGTACATGGGATATCTCCCGACTCACCTCATAAAAGGCATTCAGCTCTGCCATACCGAGAAACCCGGTAAAATAATATACATTCTGCCGGTAACATTTATCAGCCAGCTCACGAAAACGCTTCTTTGCCTGCTCCAGTTCCTTGTCCGTTGCCATCCTTTTCTCCCGCGATTCTGACGCCAGAATCCTCCTACGAAAAATCAATGATTTCCTTCTCCGGCGCCTCACATTTCTCTACTGAAACCGCATGAAGAACCGGTCCTTCTCCATCATAGTCCGCCCAGTATTCCCAGCGCATCTCAGCTCTGACCCGGACCCAGTCCCGCTCCCGCAGCGCTCCGGCCCCTTCATATTCGCAGGCAAAGCCAAGAAACGCCATATCATCCGCACAGCAGGTCATGGCCATCCTGCCCGGTACAAAATAATCCTCCGGGAATCCCTTTGGTTTCAGTACCATAGCCGTAAAAACCATCTGCTTGCCCGCATACCGCTCTGCATGGTCCAGCGCATCCAGATACCATACCCCATACCCGATATTGTCCAGTTCCAGCGTATCCTGCTTCAGGTCATAGGGCAGCTCATCCTCCATAATGGCATTGACCTCCCCATTGGCATCTTCAAAGACGATCTCCGCTTTCTGATTGATGGCCTTGACATTCCGCTTATAACTGCTCAGATCCCGGATACCGTCACAGCGGTTAAAAATGATCAAATCAGACTCCCGCAGCATCTCCGCAAGCAAAGACCGCATATTGGTATAATACATGGGAAATGTGGAAGCATCAATGGTAGTGATCTGCTGCTCTATATTCCAGTGCCGGGGCAGTTTCATCTCTTTAAAATTCCACATGCCGTTATATTCAATGATGATCCGTTCCGGTTTGTATTTTTTCTCCAGTGCCTTCAGCTTGTCCGGTACAAAATCCGACTCTTCCTCAATCAATTCCAACGCCGTGCGGCTGCTTTTTAACAGTTTTTCGTCAAATTCCACTTCGCCCTCCTCACAGAGAATCAGAAGTGTCTTTTCCCGGATCCGGAAATAGGGCTGCTCCAGTGTATAACGGATAAATTCCGACTTTCCGCTTTCCAGAAAGCCGTTTATCATATAAACAGTTTTCATATCGACTCCTTTTTTCAGACAGCAGGGCAAAGCTGCCTGTATCCTCAGACCGGCGGCCTGTTATCTGGCAAACAGTTCACACAGCTTATCCTCTTTCATCTGCGCACCAATGACACAGATCTTACCTGTCAGATCGGCCCTGCCCTCTCTGATGTCCATCTCACCCGGCACATAATCAAAATATGTCCAGTTTCCGTTTCCGTCAGGCAGCATTCCTTTGGCACGCAGGATCAGCCCATAAGTCTTTTCGTCCTCCAGTGCACTGAGGGCAGACGCAATTTCCTCTCTTGAATAGAAAGCAGCGGTTTCCTTTCCCCAGCTTGTAAAAACTTCATCCGCATGATGGTGATGATGGTCATGGTCATGACAGCCGCAGGTACAGTCAGGCCCGTGTTCATGATGGCTGTGCCCGTGTTCTTCGTGTTCACCCTCATGGTGGTGATGATGGCAGTGCTCTTCCTGCCCGCCTTCATGGTGATGATGGCAGTGCTCTCCGTGTTCACCCTCATGGTGGTGATGATGGCAGTGCTCTCCGTCCTCATGCTGTCTGCGGGTTTCTTCCAGCAGTTCCTCCATCCAGTCGTTTTTCTCTTCCATTGCCTTTAAAATCTGCATGCCGTCCAGGGCTTCCCAGGGTGTGGTGATCACAGTGGCGTTTTTGTTATGCTCCCGGATGAGTTCCACCGCCTGGGCTGTTTTTTCCTCGCTGATGCGGCCCGTCCGGCTGAGAATGATCAATCCCGCATGGGCGATCTGATTCAGAAAAAACTCTCCGAAGTTTTTGACATACATCCTGCATTTGGAGGCATCCACCACTGCCACCGCGCTGCCCATAGACACTGCCGCATCGGTTTTTACATTCTGCACAGCCCGGATCACATCGGATAATTTCCCCACTCCGGACGGTTCGATCAGGATCCGGTCCGGCTCATAAGCAGCCAGCACTTCCTGCAGGGAAGTCCCGAAGTCTCCTACCAGAGAACAGCAGATACAGCCGGAATTCATCTCCTTCATCTCCACTCCGGACTCCTTTAAAAATCCGCCGTCAATACCGATTTCACCAAATTCATTCTCAATCAGCACCACCTTTTCTCCCTGCAGCGCTTCCTGCAGCAGCTTCCTGATCAATGTAGTCTTTCCGGCTCCCAGAAAACCGGATACAATATCAATTTTTGTCATACAGCACCCTTTCTTTCCTGAGCCACAGTCAGTTCCTCTGTGGCTTTATTCTGTTACTTTTTTCCATTCATTTAAAATGCTTTTCATAGGCAGACTGGCCGTTTCATCATCATGGCCGCCGGTAATCATCCCCACACAGTGACCATGTTCATCATATGTGCCGCCGCCGGACATACCGGGCTTTGCCTTACAGTAATTGTATATCATATGAGAACCAAATTCGTCAAAATAATACCAGGGATCCGCCACGATCCCTTCATAAATATTGCTGGCCACTCCGTCTGTGGAACCTATCATAAATATCTCGCTTCCTTTGGCAAGCTGTTCATTGCAGCCCTCCCGAACCGCCACACTGCGGAGTTTTGCCCTTCTCTCATAAGAAAGCTGGCTGATATCAGCCAGGACAAATCCCACATCAATGCTGTCCGACAGATAAATCCTTCTGCCTGCAACCTCTACCCCATTGTAGAGTTTGATACTGGAAAATTCCTGTCCCGCAAGCTGATGCCGGTTGGAGGCAATCACCAGTGTATCTTCTCTGATTTCCAGTATGATACCGCTCCCCAGATAATTGCCCGTCCGGATCTGTACCACTGTGGGCATACTGTTTCGTATGGACTGGGATACATCCCCATTGTAATTTTCAGCCGCTCCAAGCAGCTTAAGGTGTACCAGTCCCAGCCATTCATCCTCCGGGGTTGTGGTCTGCACAAGAGGCCCCAGTTCCTCTTCCCTGGCGCAGACCTGTATCGGCGTACAGACCGCTGTCACAAAGAGACATACCGCCATGCAGCAAAAACGAAACCTTCTTCTGAAGCCGTCGTCCTTTTCCCTCTTTTTATTCATCCGCCAACCATCCCGCCACACTGAGGGCGTGGTATGTGATAATAATATCCGCTCCCGCCCGTCTCATTGCCAGCATATTTTCCATAATGATCCGGCGTTCGTCAATATACCCCTGGGCCGCCGCCGCCTTTACCATAGCGTATTCACCGCTCACATTGTAAGCCGCCATCGGATAGTCAAACCGCATCGAGGCAGCCCTCAGTACATCCAGATAGGCCAGCGCCGGTTTTACCATCAGGATATCCGCACCTTCCTCGATGTCTGCCTCCATTTCCCGCAATGCCTCCCTGCCATTGGGCGGATCCA
The DNA here is from genome assembly GCA_009774625.1 of Lachnospiraceae bacterium. Taxonomy (GTDB): domain Bacteria; phylum Bacillota; class Clostridia; order Lachnospirales; family Lachnospiraceae; genus VSOB01. Next base: position 9,230 of record VSOB01000013.1, on the reverse strand, counting down.
TCTGATAAGTCCGCCGGTCGCCGAATCCCGGCGCGGAATGGGCCGCATCCCGAAACGGCGCATAGTAACCGGAAGCATACTTGGCGCTATAGGACATAATGGGTATATCCTGATATCCGGCCCCGTCCAGCCCCCGGCGGATAGCGCCCACTCTGCCGTCCATCATATCGGACGGCGCAATGATGTCCGCTCCAGCCTCTGCCAGACTCACCGACATCTTAACCAGCAGCGGCAATGTTTCATCATTCAGGATATGACACCCGTCCACCAGGCCGCAGTGCCCATGAGATGTATATTCACACAGACACACATCGGCAATGATCAGAAATTCCGGATAAGCTTTTTTCAGATACCGGATTGCCCGCTGGGTAATGCCGCCTTTGTCATAGGCCTGACTCCCCTTTTCATCCTTATGGGCCGGGATGCCGAAAATCAAAAGATTCCGGACGCCGCTTGCTCTGACAGCATCACACTCTTCCCACAGCCTGTCGATGGAATGCTGAAAGATCCCCGGCATGGACTCCACAGGATTTCGGATGTTTTCTCCTTCTATCACAAATATAGGGTAAACAAGCTGCTCCTTACAAATCCTTGTTTCCTGTACCAGACTTCTGATTGCCCCGCTGCTGCGCAGCCTTCTCATCCTCTTCATATCCCCGCTGTCCTTTCTGATTTTTCCCCGGATAATGCTGTCCGGTCTGCTATGATCGCCTCTGCCAGTCCCTCTGCGGTAAAGCGCTTTGGTATCCTGCAGTGTTTACACCCTGCTGCCTCAAGCGCCGCCGCTGTCTGAGTCCCTATGGCAAACACACGGACCGCCGCCATTTCCTCTGTCTCAAAAATATGAGGATTTTCTCTGCAAAATGCCGATACGCCGAAGCTACTGCCAAAGACAAGATACGAAAGGCCCGGCGCCTCTTCCATCCATCGGCATTTCCCCGCCGCTGTTTCATAGGCATTTTTACGCAGTACCAATATACCGGCCTCCCGCAGCGTCCGTTCCAGGACCGGATTGCCTTCCTTTGCCTGCCACAGCAGCACCCGGTCCCGGTCCCGGTCAAGACGCATCACAAGCCCCGCCGCCAGCGCGGCCGCCGTATACACCTTTGGTACAAAATCCGGATAGATGCCATGTTCTTCCAGCGCCTGAGCCGTACCGCTGCCAATGGCCGCCACCCGGACTCCGGCCAGACTGCGCACATCCCTGCGCTGTCTGCTCCAATGTGCAAAAAAATGAGATACGCCGCTGACACTGGTGAACGCCATCCAGGTACAATCCGCCAGCTCTTCCGGCAAAACCTCCCGGCCCTTTGTTTCTCTGGTAAACAGCTCCTGCATCCACAGGGTTTCCCCGCCTGCTTCCCGCAGCAGACAGCTCAGCTTTTCCGTCAGATGTCTGGTTCCCACCAGTCCCACCCGGACTCCGGCCAGAGGCGGTCTTGTCTCTGTCCGGAGTGAAAGGGCGGCTGTTTCCCCAACCAGGATAATGGCAGGTGATTTCAGCTGTTCCCTTCTTACTTTCTCTTCAATATCTGACAATGTGCCCCGAATGATCCGTTCCCCATATCTTGAGCCGCTGCCGATCACTGCCGCCGGAAGTCCGCAAGGCCTGCCATATTCCAGCAGCAGTTCACAGATCTGCGCCAGAGAAGAAAGCCCCATCAAAAACACCAGCGTGCCTTCCGCGTCTCTCAGGCCTGCGATCTCTTTTTGCAGATAGTCTGCCTGCTCTCCTTCCATAGTATGCCCGGTAATCACATGAAAGGAACGGCTTATTTGTCTGTGTGTCACCGGTATGCCTGCCAGTTCCGGCACAGCCACCGCACTGGTCACACCCGGCACCAGTGTAAAGGGAATCCCTGCCGCCGTCAAAGACTCCGCTTCTTCACCGCCCCTGCCGAATACAAAAGGATCACCGCCCTTCAGGCGCACCACCTCTCTGCCTTCTGCCGCCTTCTGGATCAGAATCCGGTTAATTTCCTCCTGCTTTTTCCCATGTCCGGTCTGCTTGCCCACATCGATCCGCTCACAGTCTGATCTCACCTCTGCCAGCAGTTCTTCTCCGGAAAGCCTGTCATATACCACCACATCACACCGGCGTAACAGTTCCAGTCCCTTTACTGTAATCAGGTCCCGTCTGCCAGGCCCTCCGCCCACCAGATATACATGGCCCGCCTTTTTGCCTTCACGCTCTTTTCGCTGCATTTCTGTCAATATCTTTTCCGCCAGCTCAGCGCCCAGTGCACATCCCTCATCCGCAGCCGATGCACCGTACATCCGACAGTATCCGCCTTTGTCCCAATATTCCGCATCCATATGCAAAATACCATTTCTACAGCAGGAATACGCCGCCACAGGCTGCTGACAGTCTGCGCCCACAGCCGATAAATAAGCCCGCTCCGCCAGAAAACAGGCCATCGTATCCGGATCATTGACCTGTGCAAGTAAGTCCAGAAACGGGCTGTCCCTTCTGCACTGAACCGCCACGATCCCCTGTGCTGCCGCGGGAAGAAACTCCTTCTGATGCAAAAGTCTGAACGTAAACCGTTCCCGTATCTCTGCCGCCGACCAGCCGCCGTATTTTCCCTGGAGCAAATCCGCACCAAAGGCTGTCTGGTCGTATTCCTGCCCTGCTGTTTCCTGAGGCAGTATCGAAAGCCGTTCCAGTCCTGCCGCCGCCAGAATCAGTCCGTCCACCTCACCGGCCCACAGCTTCTGCAGCCGTGTAATCACATTGCCCCGGATGGGAACCGTTTCATATCCCAAATACATTCGTACCTGCTGCCTGCGCCGCAGGCTTGTGGTGCCGATCACCGCATCTTCTCCCGGTTTCCTGCCCCGTACCGTCACCAGTACATCCCCGGCACTCCCTCTTTTCAGCACCGCGCCTGTGATCAGCTCCTGTGCCGTGCCAACCGGCATATCCTTTCCGCTGTGCACGGCAACATCGATTTTCCCATCGGACAATGCCTCCTCAAAGGCAGAAACAAACATGCCTTTTCCCTCAAATTCATACAGAGGTCTGTCCTGTATGGCATCTCCCATCGTATGCAGCTTTACAATCTCATACCGGAAGGTCTGATCCGCCTTCCTGCACGCCTCTACGAACAACTGAGTCTGCGCCAGTGCAAGGGCGCTGTCTCTCGTCCCGATCCGCATCACCGGGTTTTCTTTTCCCATCTTCTGCTCCTTCCTTTTCAATGGCTGCGATCCACTTTGGCAGAGCCGACTCCAGACGCTTCCGAATCGCTGACGCCACTGCAGGAGATCGTCCCGATGTACTCACGCCTGCCGTGATCCACCCTTCGGTACAATAAGCCGGGAAAAAAAAGCTGCATTCCTCCTGGCAGTCCGCTATGTTCACCGGAATCCCTGCCTTCTGGCAATAGACCGCCACTGTATGATTGACGCTGCGGCTGTTTGTGGCTCCAATCACCACTGCCCAGCTTTGCATTGTCAAATCCGTCTCCTGAAAGCTGCGCTGTATCCTTTGCAGCCGCCCGGAGGCTGACCCTTCCGTCTCTTCGGTAAACCGCTCTGCCACCATCGTCACTTCCGCGCCGAAGGCCAGCAGCCCTCTGCATTTTCTGGCGGCCACCCTGCCCCCGCCCACGATCAGGCAGGGTTTTCGTTCCAGTGAAACAAACATGGGAAAATACGCCATTTTCATCCCTCTTTCAGAGCTTTCTGCAGCGCACCGAAAAAGCTCTTCATCTCTTCATATGCTGCACCGTCCCGCACCCGGTATAATATCTGTTCAAAAGTAAGCTGCTCTGCGGCCGCTTTCAGCTCTGGCACCCTGGGCAGGAGCCGATGAAAAAGCAGCTCTTTTTTCAGGCTGTCAATCTGCTCTTCAATCATATGTTCCGCACTTTTTCTGGCCTGCTCTTTCTTTTCATTGTTGCTGCGGGCCAGTTCATTGAAATAGTCTATCTGGTATAACAGCCCATAGCGGGATATCATGCTGTCCATATCAGCCGGAACGGACAGATCCAGAAAAAGCAGCCGCTCCGGCGCCTCTCCCGCCTGCTCTGCCACGGCTCTGGCCCTGCGCCATTCCCGGCTGGATACCGTATAATGGGGGCTTTTTGTCGCGCTGACAATCACGGCACAGCTCCCCATATGCACATAACGTTCCTCATAGGGTATCATATCCACACCTTCTATACCAATCACCCGACCGTCCGCTCCATGCCGCCGGCTGGTGCCTGTAATCGAGATCCCCTTCTGGCCCCTGATGTTTTTCATCACTATGCTCCCGGTAGCTCCGGTAATCCCGATAATCATAACTCTGGCCCCCTGAGGATAATGCTCTTTCAGAAAGCCAAGTATCCTGCCTGCTGCCAACGTCGCCACAGAAACCGAGGACTTTGACAGGCTGGTATCTGTCTTGATCTTTTTGGCACAGGTAATGGCGCTTTTAAAGATGGTATTGAGGTAAAAACCGGTACACTGCTTCTGCATGGCCCGGTAATAGGCCTGCTTCACCTGCCCTAATATCTCATCCTCTCCCATCACCATAGAATCCACACCACATGCCACCCGATGCAGGTGGCGGAGCGCCCCCGTGCCATAGTAACAGCTCCCATACTTCCGGTACAGTTCCACGGAAATCCCCTTTGCCTCACAGACAGCTTCTTCCATCCGCTCCCATCTGTGCTGCACCGCTTCCGACTCCGTCTCTTCCTCCCGCTCCTCCTCCGGAAACTGAGTATACAGTTCCATCCGGTTACAGGTGGAGAGGATAATACTTTCGGCCATATCCCCGCTCTCCCTGCATTTCTGCAAAAAGGCAGTCTGTTCTTTCTCCGAGAATGCAAACCGGTCCCGTATCTCCATCGGCGCTTTTTTATAATTGATGCTGATTACATACATGATTTACCCTGCCCGTACTCTTTTTATCTTATTCCTGTCCTTTGTCCATTTCTGCCTCCGAATCGTCAGCCGGTACCAGAATCGTAGTAAAATAAGATGCTCTTTCCGTATCCTCATCCAGACTCCAGCAGATTTCCTCTGTATCCATACCGCAGTCCTTTACCATAGCCGCCCTCTCATACAATCCCGCCTCCTGCAGCAGCCGCTTTGTCTCCAGCAGATGCTTTCCGCTCTTCATCACTACCTTACTGCCGGGCAGCCCCAGCCCCTCCTTCCATCCCTCATAGCCTGCCGGAAGGATATGGAGCGGAGAGGACATCACTGTCAGGCTCCTGCCCAGAGCCGCCGCACAGGCGCAGAAACTGCTGACACCCGGCAGCAGCTTCACCGCATATCCCCTTCTTTTCAAAGGAGCGGTCAGATAAGACACTGTGGCATAAACGCTCACATCTCCCAGTACAATCATACCCACATTTTTTCCCGCCTGCAAACAGGATGCAATTTTTTCCGCCAGCCCTTCATATACCTGACCGCGCTTTGTTTTATCCCTCGTCATCAGGATATCCAGATACAGCAGTTCTTTTTCATCCAGTCCCATAAAATCTTCCCCGCTGCTCCCGAACATCTCCCCGATCCGCGCACCGGCCTTTCTGACAATCGACAGAGCGATGGTGTGGTCCATACCGGTTCTGGGCACTGCCAGTACATCACAGCGGCGGATACAGTCCGCGCCATCCAGAGTCAGGCTGCCTCCCGCCCCCGGTCCCACACTGATGCCATAAAAGATACCGCTGAGACATTTCCGGCATTTCCTTTGATAGAGCCTTCGGATCTCCGGCCAGGCGCCCATACCATGCAGCACACAGTCCACCTTATAGCCCCTCTCCCGGCATCTGTTTTTCCAGCTCCCGGCTTCCTCCCCTGCCATATCATGCATCGCATGCTCTCCTGCCACCAGCATAAACGGCACCAGTATGATCTTTTCTATGGCCGGATGTTTTTCCAGCCTGTCTAATATCTCTTCCAGAGAGGGAATCCCCTCCACCGTCGCCATAAAAAAACGGCCCCTGCTTTCTTTTTCCAGCCTTTTTTCTATCTTTTCATAGACCCGGTTGGCCTGATGATAAGTACCGTGGCCCATGAAGATACAGACTTCTCTCTCTCCGGGCCAGAACCTTTCCTGCATCAGGCCGACAACTGTGTCATAATCTTCCTCGTCAAGCAGCAGCGGCTCCCCCACCTTTAAAAAAGTAAACCGCTCTTTCCACCTGGCCGCCTCTGCCTGCAGCCTGTCATACTCTTCCCCCGGTATCAGGTGAGTGGGCTGAATCCATATATGGGTATAACCGTCTTTTGCAAGCTGCTCCAGAACCTGCGATACCCCCGGCGCCTCTATCCCCCGCCCGGCCAGCTTCTGCCTGACAATGCTGCTGGTAAAAGCACGGCAAAGCCTATAGTCCGGGAAGGCCTCTTGCCAGTCCTTCTCCAATGCTTCGATTGCTTCTTCTCTTGCCGGATCATATGTCGTGCCAAAACTGACTGCAAGGATTGCTTTTTTCACTGCCACTACCTCCATCCGATTCACTGTATCAGGCTGTTTCCTTTTTTACTCAGTTATTTATCATAACACGTTCCGCACATTCCGTCCAGACACAGACAAAAGCTGTGGCATTCGCATACATTTCTACTGTCCAAAGACTTTATTTTCCAGTAAGTCTGTGCTATATTAAATTGCAGAAATATGTTTTAAAAGGGGAGAGAAACAAACATGACCGGAGAAAAAACGGGCTTTCACAGCCGGAAAATCAAACGAAGCCTCAGCGGCAGAATCCTGCAAAGCACCACACTCAATCTATTGCTGTTGGTTATCATATGCTGCATGATCATGGCGTTTTCCATGCAGTCACTGGCAAACAGCATATTGCTGGACAGCCTGCAGCCTATGGCCCGACAGTCTGCCAAAACAGTAGAAGCCAACATCCATATGCTGGCAGACCGGATGATGACGATCGCAGGAGATTCCCGTATCAGCGCAGACGACACTGCCCAGGCGCAGGCAGACCGGGAAGCGGTTCTGGTGGAAGCCGCCGAAATCTATGAACTGCATACCATCGCCCTGTATACCACAGACGGACAGCTGGTGCAGGGAATCAACGATGCGCCGGAGAATCTTGACAGCAGCTTTTTTGCCCTCCTGCAGAAAACCGACAATCTGACCACCGATGCTTCCACGCTGTATCAGGATAAGCTGGGAATCACAATGGGAATGCCGGTAAAACAGGATGAGACCACCGTTCTGTATCTGGTGGGCGTCTATAAATATGATACGCTTAACGATGTCATCAGCAGCATCAATCTGGGCAGACACGGCACAGCCTATATGGTCAACCAGACGGGCACAGTCACCGGACATCCGGATCAGTCTATGGTCCTGGAGAAAAATACACTGACCAAACTCAGCGGCGGCAATCAGGATGCCATCGACCGGATCACCACCGGGGAAACCGGCTCCACAGAATATGAAATCGACGGCCAAACCATGCTGGTGGCCTTTTCCCCCATCCGGGGCACACAGTGGTCTCTGGTCATCCAGATTCCAAAATCGGACTACAGCAATTTAATCAATGCCGCTATGGTGGCGGCAGTCCTGTCCACTCTGGCAGTGCTGACAATTTCCATCCTGCTGGTTCTCCACCTGTCCCACTCCATTTCCCGTCCGGTAAAAAATGTCACAAGCCGGATGGTGGCCCTCTCAAACGGCGACCTCCATACCGAAGTGGCTTCGGTCCGTTCCGGCGATGAGCTGGAGATACTGACCCGGACCCTGGATACCACTGTGGACAGTGTTAACCGCTACATATCAGATATTCAGCAGGTGCTGAACCAGATCACCGACGGAAACCTGCAGGTTTCCCCTCAGGTAGACTATAAGGGAGACTTCTCTCTGATCCGGGTAAGCCTGCAGAGTATCATTCAGTCCATGAATGATACCATTGCCGGTTTCCGCGCCGCCGCCGGACGGCTTGCTGAAATGTCGGAAGAACTGAACAGCCAGTCAGGACAGCTCTATCAGGCTTCTATGGAACAGAACCAATCGGCGGAAACTCTCGTACAGGAGGTATCACATGTAAAGGAACGGCTGTCCAATGTTGCACAGAGCAGCAGCCAGACCAGCGTCAAAACGGAAGAAATTGCAGCATGTATACAGGAAGCCAATACACGGATGGCTGCTCTGACCGACGCTATGGACAGCATCAACAGCAATGCACAGGAAATCACCAAGATATCCAGGGCCATTGAGGATATTTCCTTCCAGACCAGCATCCTTGCCCTCAATGCTTCTGTGGAAGCCGCCAGAGCCGGAAGCGCTGGAAAAGGATTTGCTGTGGTGGCCAACGAAGTCAAAGAGCTGGCATCCAAAAGCGCACAGGCTGCCCAAAACGCCACAGAGATGGTAAACAGTACCAGAACCATCATCCGGACCGGTGTGGAGCTGACTGCCGATACCGCAGATTCCCTTCAGGCCATTTCTTCTGTTTCCGATCAGATCAGTACGATTTCGGATCAGTTGGTAACGGCAGTACAGGACCAGAAGGGCGCTCTGACTATTATGGAAGAAAGAATTTCCGCCATCTCCACCATCGCCGACCAGAACCTGCAGAATGCCGGCGGAATGGAACGCTCCAGCGGATTGCTGTCCAGAGAAGCGGAAAGCCTCAGTTCTCAGGTGAAAAAATTTACATTAAAGGAGGAACAGCGCCGATGAAACAGATACGCAACCTGACTCTGCTCCTGCTGCTGGTTCTGTCTCTGACAGCCTGCGGCAGTCAGACCGCCGCCCAGTCAGAACTGCAGGACGGCTATTACACAGCCCAGGCCTCTCAGTACAACTTTGGCTGGAAAGAATATATTACCATCCTGGTCAAGGAAGGCAGCATCGTTTCCGTAGAATACAATGCGGAAAACCAAAGCGGCTTTATCAAAAGCTGGGACAACGCCTATATGCAGACTATGCTCCATACCGACGGCACCTATCCCAATGAATACACCCGCTATTATGCCGAACAGCTTCTGAAAGGACAGGGAAATGACGACATTGATGCTCTGTCAGGAGCCACTTCCTCTTATCATTCCTTTCAGAAACTGGCCGCAGCCGTGCTGGAACAGGCCCGGAAGGGTGATTCCAGTATCGTATTTGTGGATACCCAGCCGTCTGAGTCCTGACATGCCGGTACCATGATCCCTGAATGATAACAGGATTCGGGTGTCAAAAAGCGCACAGCCGCATCACGGCACGCCCCGTATTTTTTACAGGTTATTATTTTCAAATCTTTTGTACCTGTATATTATAAACA
>VSOB01000129.1 GCA_009774625.1 Lachnospiraceae bacterium | reverse complement strand
ATTTCGGCTGCCTGTTCATAAATATCACGATAAAGCTCCGCAATGGATTCCCCATCGGAATCACGGTTTTCTCCCATCTGTTCCTTTTCCGAATATTCTTCTCTGATTTCTTCGTTTTGCGGTATCTTCTGATTTTCCTCTGCCTTTTTGCCGCATCCGGCCACTATAAAAAGAAGGACACCTGCAGCAATAAACAGTTTTCGTTTTCCCATGTTTTTCATCTCTGTCAGACCACCTTTTATCAATATCTTTTATTTTAGAATTCCCGCCATACGCAGCAGATATCTCGCATTCGTGGTAGTGCAGCGCCCCATATTTTGGCAACAGAAAAGCATTGCCCATCTATTTATCCGGCTGGGTACGACAAGACAAAACTGATGTCCTGCCATAATCAGGGTTTCCAGTATCTTCACATCCTTTCGAGTACTGATTTTCTTATACAGGGATATCATACTGCATGATGATGTTATGGAAACAGTCATGGAATCCCAGTTTTCTGTAGAGTTCAACGGCCTCCTCCGAACCGCTGAGCGTAACTGCCCTTACTCCGTTTTCAAAAAGCGCCCCCAGTGCCTGCGAGCATAACGAAATTGCCGCTTTCCTCCTGCGGTACTCCTGTAAGGTGGAAACAAATTCCAGAGACGCCGTATCCCCTGTCCGAATTGTGGAGGCCGTGGATACCGGTTTTCCATCCATCTCACACAGATAAAACCGGAGATTCTCTTTTTCGAGCCAGACAGCATAATGCTCTGCGTCAATCATTTCCCATCCGTGGAGGGCGGTATTTACCACATCCACCCATATCCGGAAATCCTCCTTTGTATGGACCCTTCTGCATATCATATCCCCCTCTGCGGGAAAGTACGGCTGAAAATCATTTTTGTGAAGGAGCATTCCCGGCTCCGGCCCCTCTGTCTGGGACGAAAGATTCCGGAAGCCTTTGGACTCCAGCAGCGGAATGATGTTCCAGGGTGTAGCATCCGGTGTAATGAGCCACCGCTGCGGAACTGTTCCCGACCGGATTCCCTCGATTATCGGCTCCAGCTCCTCCTCCCATGATTTCTCATGGAGCCTTACATGAAAGGCAAGGGAAGGACCTTTTTCCCCTTCCTTCGGCATGATCCATTCCACGATGCCTTCCTGAAGTCCAACAATGCCGGAGAGGGAAAAGGTACGGTAATAATTGTAATATCCGTTTATAACCATTTCTTTTTCTCTTTCCCTCACAAAGCTGTCCATGATGTCTTCCGGTATGATGATTTCATACTCGCAGGTCATATCCCCGTTCAACACGGAATGCACGACCCTCCCCTCCAGTTCCCTTCCCAGAAAAGCTTCCGTAAAATTCATGACATGCCCCAGGCTGCAATGGCACAGCACTGGAGAAACCACAGAATCGGACAGGATAGATTCCTTTGCAAAAGGACAGTGGCAGGCATGGTATCGTTTCATCCTGTTATCCGCTGTCTTTAGGTATTCGTTCATATTACACGGGAACGCCATGCAGTACAGCTTATTCCCTTTTCTGACAGGAGCCAGCATGGACGGATTCTGCCTGATAAACTCCAGCACCTCATCCGTTATATCCTGGCCATAAAAATCTTTCTTTTCCCGGTTCAGTTCCTCAAAATGATTCATCTCATCATCCTGATGTTTCTGGAGAAATACATCCAAGTCCCCAATTTTCAGAAATTCATCACGCGCCCAAGCAGACTGCGAAGGGTGAAGCCCATGCCTTACCCGGCAGAGTATCTTTTCTACGGTTTCTATGTCTGCCATCCTCTCAAACCGTTCCACGAAAAGGTACATGTTACGGCACTGACAGCCGCACTCGGATTCCATGTCCGGCAGGGTAAGCCCGTCTGTAAGTTCCCTCCAGAATTTCTCTCCCAGTTCCGCACAGATTTCCCTCTGAAATGTGTTGAACCCAAATTTTTCGTCATAATTGATATTTGTATCTCCCATGTATCTCTCCTTCCGAAAAACGTTTCTTCTATTATAATCCTGTTGACCGATTTTGAGAAGACTCCGGGTTCTTATTCCACAAGTTCAATGGAATCCACAATGCTCATCCTGCTGATCTTCCAAAGTGGAATACAGGTTGCCAGGATACAGGCTCCGATGGCAAAAAGCGATGCGCAGGCCATAGGAACCACAGGAACTGCCGTCAGCCGCAGGGCATCCGCTGCCCCGGCCTCCACAAATACCCTGCCGATATATCCGGTGATACACCCGATCACCGCCGCACGGATGCCATAATAGAACCCTTCCCACAGAAATACCCGGTACAGGCTTCCCGCGCTCATACCCATGGCCCGCTGTATGCCGATCTCCGTGATCCTTGTATGGATATTCGTATAAACCGTATTGACGATATTCAGGATTCCTATGAGGCCGATGAACAGAATCAGGTCCCAGGCCAGCAGACGGATCTGGGCCCCGCTTTCCTCATACTGGCGGTCCGTCTGTTCATAGGACACCGTGACCGTCCCCGGCACCCGCCGGCAGAATTCCTCCAGCACCCGGTCAAAGGCTGCCCGGTCGGCGCCTGCAGTTAATCCCGGCCTAAGTTCCGCATAAGTATCCGTCCCTGTAAGGCTGGAATAAATCCGGTCGCTGACCAGCACCTGGACTCCGTTCACAAACCCGCTGTTGCCCACGCTGAAATAGCCGTCATAGCCCTCCATGGACAGCAAAACCGGCAGTTTTTTCCCGGACACCGTAACCGTGCTTCCTTCCTCCACATGGGTCGTGCCGAAAGATACCCCCTCAATCTCCATGGGGATGGGATTGCGGATCACACAGCCCTCCCCTGCTTTTAACTGTTCCAGCTGCTCTTCTGTAAGCCGGGAAGCGAATGCATAGTCCATCCAGATATCATTGAATCCGAAGATCTGAAACGTCTCCCCAATCCCCAGTGTGATATCCGTCTCCACCCCTTTTGGCCGGTTTTGTTCATCCAGCTCATAGAGGGAAAACTGCTGTGCCGCCACCTTTTCTACCTTTTCATCCGCTTCCATTTCCTGAAGCTCCTTTGGGGAAATGCCCTCATACGGATTGACTATGGAATAATCCCCCAGGTGTTCTGACAGGGAACCGAATACGCCAAGCAGGGACAAAAAGCTCTGCAGTGTGAGAAAGACCGTAATGCTCATGACCAGGGACAGAACCGTCACCGCCGTCCGTCCCCTGCTCCGGCTCAGATTCAGCCTGGCATAATACCGTTCAAAGCTGCGGATCTTTCCCGTGTTCCGATTTCTGCGCTTCACCGGTACGCCGGTTCCCGACATGGCCCTGACCGGGGAAACTCTGGCCGCAAACCGGGCCGCCGGGGCCGCCGCCAGAAACGCAAACAGAAGTGTTATGAAAGCGCTGATCAGCAGATACCCCCATTTTCCCGTGCTGTTTGCGTCAATCAACGCCTGGAGCTGTTCGCTGTCCCCCGCCAGGAACATTTCCGGCGAGAGCTGATTTAAGGCCGCGGACAGAATTCCCTTTGCGGACAGGGCGCCAAGCAGCAGACCCGCAGGAATCCCCGCCATGCAAAGATACAGAATCTCTGCGGCAACGATCCGATAAAGCTGCCCTTTCTCCGCCCCCAATGCCCGGAGCGTGCCGTACTGTCCAAGACGCCGGGCAACCGCAATCTTCAGGATATTGTAAATCACCAGTCCCGCCGCAAGCAAAATTAAACTGACTACCAGCACCCCCGCAAACACCAGCCAGGAAAAGCCCGTATCATCCACGGCCAGCCCCGTATCCGCCGCTTCCGCATCAAAGGAAATCCCAAGGGCGTTCAAAAGAGGGACATTGTAAAGGGTGTCCAGTTCATGAATCTCCAGCTTTTCGCCCAAGTCGTCCATCACGGACTGAAAATTCTTTTTGCTTTCGGTGCGGATATCCACACTATAATAGAGATACTCCGGGGGAAGGACCGCTTTTGCCGTTCCCTGCCCCGCCAGGCCCAGGATATGGCCCCCGGTATAACCCAGGAAATTGCTCTCTGTGATCCCCACCAGGGTAAACTCCGCCGTATAATCATAAGCATCCGCCACAATCCCATGTCGCAGGGCTTTGGAAAGGGAAAGGGAAATCTGATCCCCCACCTGCCCGGTAAATCCAAGAAACTGCAATGCGTCTTCCGGCAGAGCAATCTCCATAGGCGCCTGCGGAAGCCTTCCCTGCGCCAGACGGGAGTATGCGGGCCTTGTGGAAATCCCGTCCTCCCAGTATTCCGCCAGATCCAGGGAAAGCTGGTCATTCAGCTTCTGATCCCCCAGCGGAACAAAACGTCCGGCATAGGACAGGCGGGGATCCTTTTCCAGCATTTGTGCCTTTTCCTCCGTCAGCTGTACAAAGGTCGCATAACGGTCCCCGCCGATGGCGATGGCCTGCTGCTGGCGCATGGCGGAAAGCACGCCTGCGGACTGCCCCACCGCGGCGGTCATCATGGTAGACAGGATCACAGCAGTCAGAATGAGAAAAGACGTCAGTTTCTGTGAAAGCACCTCTTTCCGTGCCAGAGTACGATAGTTTTTCATCTTCCTGCCACCTCCGTCAGCACGCCGTCCACAATGGACAACCGCCGGTCGGCCATCCCCGCCACACGGCTGTCGTGGGTAATGATAACCAGGGTTTTCCCCATTTCTTTTTGAATTGCCCGCAGCATTTCCATCACTTCCCCGCCGCTTTTGCTGTCCAGATTTCCGGTGGGTTCGTCTGCGAAAATCACGTCTGGCTTTGCAATCAGCGCACGCGCAATGGCCACCCTCTGCTGCTGCCCTCCGGAAAGCTCGCAGGGCAGGTGGCTTAACCGGCTGCCAATGCCCAAAAGCTGCGACAGCCGCTGAAAATACGCCTCGTCCGGCTGTTTTTTGTCAAGGAGCAGGGGCATCAGGATATTTTCCCGGGCGGTCAGGACCGGGAGCAGATGAAACTGCTGAAAGACAAAACCGATGCTCCTGCGCCGGAATGCGGACCTCTCCCGGTCCGAAAGACTGTAAATATCCTTCCCGTCATAGGTCAGACGGCCGCAGGTCGGCTCATCCAGCCCGGACAGCAGATGGAGCAGGGTGCTCTTCCCGCTGCCGGATGGTCCCGTAATGGAAAGGAAATCCCCCTGCATAATCCGGAGCGATACCCGGTCCAGGGCCGTCACCTGGCTTTCCCCCTTCCCGTAAATCTTTGAAAGTTCTTTTGCTTCAATTTTCATAAAAATACACTCTCCTGTTTCTATTTCCGCATTTTCATCGGCTGACAGCCGTGGATGCGGATTTTATAATACCCTAAGGAGAGTGTAATGGGTAAATCTCAAGAAACGCTCAAGATTTTTCAATTTTCTTCTCTGAACAGGTTTTTTGTAATACGAAAAAAGCGGTAACCTCCGCACCCCCGGCCGGAAGATTTTTCATCTGCAGTTCCCCGCCGTGTTTCAGGCAGAGCAGGCTGCTGCCGTAAAGCCCCATGCCGAGGTGCTCCGGGCTTTCCTCCAGTTTTCCAAAGGGCTTCGGACCATTTTTCACCAGTTCTGCCGGAAAACCGGGGCCGTCATCCGAGACGATAAGGCCCAGAACATCTCCCGCCTGAGTAAGACGGATTTCCAGTTTTTCATGGGCAAAACGGGCCGCGTTTCCAATGATGTTTTCGGCCACGGTCAGAAAAATCCCATGGTCTATCCGGATGGTTCCCAGATCCGTTACGGACAAACGGATATCCGTCCCCGGGGCAAGCAGACGCGCGGTCTCTTCCAGCTCCTCCCGCAGTACAGAACCGGTCATCTCACAGGGCCGCACCTGCAGCTGTTCCAACCTCTGGATACTGCTCATGGCTTCCACATACTGTTCGATCCGTTGCACATAGCGGTCCATCCGCTCCAGCGTGTGCTCATCCGCCCGGCCGCTTTTCATCAGTCGGATGCTTCCCTTCAGGACTGTGACAGGATTTCTCAGGTCGTGGGCAAAGGCCGCATTGAGCCGTTTTCGTTCCTCCGCCTGATGCCACAGCTCCCGGTTCGTTTTTAAAAGCTCCGCCCTCATCATCTCAAATCCGACACAGATCTGTCCCAGTTCGTCCGCCGATATCTCCGGCAGGGAAAAGTTAAGGTCATGGCTTCGGATGCGCTCAGTTCCCATCTGAAGAACCGCGATAGGGTTTTTCAGCTTCAGATGATAGAACAGAATCCCGGCAATACCCAATCCCCCTGCAGGGAGCAAAACCGCAGAAAATAGCTGAATACTGCCAAGCAGTTTCAGGATCTGCCTTTGCTGCGGGTCAGGTTCGGCCAGTTCCGTAACCATGCCATCAAAGTCAATGGAAATCCCGCCACTCGGAAACCGCTCCGCAGCCTTTGCACAAAGCAGATATATTGCAAAGGTCAGAAAAAGCGCTGTTGCCAGACACAAAACAGACAGCAGGAAAAAACAGCGTTTCAGTTCCATATTTTTCAGCCGTTCCATCGGTATCCGCACCCCCAGACCGTTTCAATATAGCCGGTAAATGTATGGGCCGCCAGCTTTGCCCGAATCTTTCGGATATGCTCCATCACCACGTCGCTGCTGCCCTCCCCATCCATTCCCCAGACGCTTTCGTAGATGCGCTCCCGGTCAAACACCTGCCCCGCATGCAGGGACAACAGCTCCAGGATATCAAACTCCCGCCTGGAAAACGCCACCGACTCCCCGTTTATGGTTACGGTACGGGCTGTATAATCTATGGCGAGGGTTCCGAAAAACTTTACCGCCGAAGAATTCTGCCGCCTCTGTTCTCTCCGCAGGTGCGCGGCCACCCTCGCATTTAATTCCTCCAGGTCAAAGGGCTTCACAATGTAATCGTCCCCGCCTGCCTGAAATCCCAGAATCTGATCTGCGGATTCCACACGGGCGGTCAGGAAAAGAATAGGGCAGCGCACATGTCCCCGGATGCTCCTGCAGACGGAAAGGCCGTCCATCCCCGGCATGTTGATATCCAGCAGGATCAGGTCCGGCTGCTCCTGGGCCTTCCGGACCGCTTCCTGTCCATTGCAGGCAGTCAGAATCTCATACTCCGCCGAAAAATAACTTTTCATAGTATCCACAATTCCCTGTTCATCATCCACAATCAATAATTTCTGTTTCATGCTCTGACTTCCTTCCCACAGAGTTTTTCACATCATATCACATAAATCTCAAAGAAATCTCAAAAATCACGGAAAGATATTTATATTGAAACCAGATAAAATGTTCTGAAATTCCCCTTTACCGAAAAAAGGACGGCCATCACAAACGATTGCCGCCCTGCAATTATTTTCCTGTCCTGTATCTGCTTTAAACCATTCAGACAAAGCATTCCTTCCGTATCTCCACTTTATTCCATCTTTTCCGGCCACTTTAACCCTTCTGTTTCCCTTAATAATCCCATATGAAACAGCACCTGCACACAGTCCGCATATCCCTGGATATAGGCCCTTCTCTCCTGAACAGACGCAAAGTCCTCCAGGCAGTCTTTCATTTTTTCCGCCTGATTCTGCTGCTCTGCAGA
>VSOB01000128.1 GCA_009774625.1 Lachnospiraceae bacterium | reverse complement strand
CCTTGCATCTGCGGCTGCTTGATGGTAGAAGTAAACCTATTCCAAATCTGCCGGGTAAGAGAATACTTCAGCTCTTTCAGATAGTGCTGATTCTGTGGGTACATAGGAACCGGCTCTGACAGGACATAATACAAGTGCAGACCTGTTCCACTGTTCACCACAAAAGTAGCCTTGGGCAAAATCCCCTTACCCATCTGATGAATCACGTCCCGAAGCTGGGGCATACCCACACCATCCAGATCGAAAGCTAAGGCAAACAGAAAGCGAGCCATTTTCCCCGACCGTTTCTTTCCAAAGTACGAAATAGGGGACATTATAGTGAAATCCGTATCCATTAATTCATCCAGTTTTTTCAAATCATCCGTAATAATATACCGCCTGGCCGCCCCGTTCCCCTCAATCTCCAAAGCAATTCCATTAACACTACCGCCTTTACCAGGGAGAGAAACCGCGATACCATTAGGCCGACTATCTTCATAACAGCCTTTCCGTTCAAAAGACCCCTCTGGAAAAATCTCCCGATAGAACTCATAGGGGTCAACTCTGACTAAAGATTGCTCCAGATGGGCATTCTTCTCCATATACAGAGCTTGATACTCCGCAATCGTGCCGCCAAACGTAACTGACATAACCAAAACCTCCCGGATCGTAAAGAAAAAGAAACAAAAAGAAAAATAAGGATGCCCTACGGGCAATAAAGGGGGAAAAGGGGGAGCAAAAGAGCGCCGCCTACGGCGGCTTAAAGAGAAAGTCACCTCCCCCTTTTCCCCCTCGCTCCGGCTATGGAAATGATGGAAAACCCTATCGGGTTTACCACATTACCACAGCCTCCACTCACCCCTTTTTCCCTCTCCGACTTTCTCCAATGACATAAGAAATACTAAAGACAATTTTAAGGACTTAAGACCTTAGGGGGGCGTTTATTATCAATACATTTTTCCCTATTTTGGGCGGTTTTATTATAGCGTATCCAACACGCTTTTTCAAGCCCCCAAAAAAGGTTATTTTCTCTCTCAGGCACGGCCTGAACACACCCTCTGGCGAAACACACGCAAATGCCCGCAGAAAGCCCCAGAAACTGCCTTTTGCCGCCTGGTGGTAAGTGAGGACGTCCAGGAACCTAAAAAGCCGTTGTGGGGCCTCCCAATGCCCGTTATGAGCGCCCCACAGATAAGAGCAGGGTACCTGTCCAAATACAGGTGCCCTGCTCTTATCTTCGCATATCCTGCGGTATCCGACCAAGAGCCTCGGTATGGAGAAAAGTCACTTCCCAGTACCCAGCCCGGTGATCAGCCCGCAGCCGCACATTTGTCATAATATTCTGACTTGCCGCCTGTGCAGCCAGGTCGCTGTCTTGGAGCAGCTCTTCGTACTTATCTAAATACATATTTTCTATGCCCAGCTTCTCCATTGGGCACAGACCATTCTCATCTTCCTGCAGCAAGCCCTCAATGATAAGTTGTCTGGCCTGCCCCTCAGTAAAGTCCACCGAGTATGGGCTCTGCAGCTTCGTCTCCCATAGCTTCGCTGCTTTTAGCTCTTTTCCAGCTTTATAGCGATATTCCCGCTCCGCAGATGACATGACGATAAATCCCGAGTGCTTCTTCTTAGGCTTTAATTTCCTGTCTGAATTGGCCCTCTCCCGACAGATTCGCAGCAGGTTTTCATTCAGCTCGCGCTGGTGTTCAGCATCTTCCTGGGCTATAGCAAGCTGCTGTTTAACTTCGTCAAGTGCAGCTTTCGCCTTATCCTCCGCTTGTTTCACGCGATCCCTGCCCCAATCCATGGACCTCTTCACTTCGTCTTCAGCCCGCATTTGAGCCGCCTGCCGTTCCTGCTTGGCCTTATCCCTCTCCTGGCATAGGTTTTCATACTCTTCAAGAGTTAGAATGACATGAGAACATTTCGGATCCTGCTGGCCTCCAGGCACTTGCTTATAATTATTCAGAGCACTTTTTTTGACAAACTCACTCACCTACATACCCCCTTCACAAACCCCGGATGTAGTTGTTCGCCACCACATCGATCCTGTTATGCCCCAGGGCCTTGCTGCACACCAGCATAGCGGCCTTGTCCAGCTTTTTCCCCGCTTCGTCCTTGCGGCAGGCATAGACCTGGCTCTGATACCGCCGGTTCGTCTTCTTGCTCACCTTGTCATATGGGATGTCCTCGATCTTTCTGGCGTGGGACTTGTAGATATCCGTGGCGTATATTGCCCGGTAGGAATGGATGTCGGCGCTCTGATGAACGTGCTGCCAGACCTTTTCCCCAGGCGGTGTGTCCTGTATTCTCTCCATAATCTGCCGGGCGTTCTTGCCGATAATGGGCGAAAACCGTTCTCTCCCGCCTTTTCCGCAGCGAACGAGTACAAAGTACTCCTCTTGAAACAGCGTCGTGTCCTTCAGTACCTCTAACCGGCGCGTTTGCGCTGGTGTCCGTTCCCCGGCCGGGATAGCCTCCAACGCAGCGGATTCTGCCGTAATCTGCTCCCGGGAAAACAAATCTCCGCCACGCAGCTCTTCCAGCTCTCCCCGGCGCAGGCCGGTCCCCTTGCAGAACTTGATGAGTTCATCGTTGTTTGCCTCTGAAAAATGACGATCCCGCACCCGGTCTGACCGGCTGCGGGTAATGTCCTCTCTCCTGCGCTTAGGCGGGACAAAGTAGCCCTCATCCTCCGGGCTGATACCATAGAGCTTGCCCAGGGCCTTGGCCTCCAGCTGGACAGTCCATGCCGACAAGCCCGCGTCAACCCGGCTCTGCAGCCACTCATTCACGTGCTTTTTGGCGGCTTTGAGCGTGGTACACTCCGGATGGGCCTGTTGCTCATACTTGAGGAAGTATTTGATATGCTTCCAGTAGTTCTTGTAGGTGTTGTAGGAAAATATCTTCTCCTTGGCCGTCCCATCGGCTACCGCAGCTCGCTTGCTCTCTCCAAAGGCTTGCATAGTACCCAGCTTCTCATGGGCTTGCTGGTGCAGATCCTTCCGATAGGACTTGTTCTTACGGCCCATCAGAGGGCCTCCTGATACGCTTTCACGGCCTTGTCCAGCAGCTTGCCCAGGACAGCCCCATAGTCCTTGCCCAGGCGCTCTGCCTCCTTGGCCGTGTCCGGGGACACATAGACGGTCAAGGGCTGTCCCTTGTAGGGCTTGGCCCTGCGGGCCGCGATAAAAGCGGCCTCCATTTCCGGGGTACATTCTGGAGAGTCCTCATCATAAACGACCGGCAGCTCCTTGGCCCGATCCAACTGCCGCCGTTCCTCCTCTGTCAGTTTGCGTTCCTCATCCAGCTTAACCCTCACCATAGCCATAGTACAACTTCCTTTCCCTGGCGGTTGCCAGCCTAGCGGAAATCAGCCGGATGGTGTCTTTGCGTTCGGTATACACCACAAACAAGACTTCCCCGGCCAATCCAATCGTAATATACCTGTCTTCGTCTATACTGTGCTTCTCGTCATAGATCTCTATACGCTCTTCATCCTTGAATACCAGCGTGGCAGTATCGAAGGACACGCCATGCTTCTGCCAGTTTATCCTGGCCTTGTCCTCATCCCATTCAAACTCTAAGCCCATAGGGGCCACATCCTTTCAATCCAGCGCAACTCTGTTTAAGCCAGGCCGCTTCAAGCTGGCCCGATGGGCCCCAGCTATCAGCAAAGGAACACTTTTTAACGTCTTATGTGTGACGGACGGGCAACACTTTTGGCCGCTTATGTGTGCGGGCCCAATTAGGAGAGATAGGCAGCTCTCCGGCGTTTGTACAGTACGCCGGGACATTCAGAATACGTTTTCCTCAACAAATACGTTAAGGGCCTACAAATGCGTTTTACTTACCCGCGCTTTCACAAAGATTACTCGCAGCGGGGTCGATCATGCGGATTTCCAATTCGCAAAGGCTACTACGGCAAGTCACCGCATGACAAAGGTGCATCAAACCTTCTGCATGACTTCTAAATGATGAAATCCTGCCGAACCCCCGGCAGATAGACAACCGGGACGCTCTGGGCCTAATCGCTGTTTATCCTCGCCCAGACGAGCTTTTATTACAGATACAGTATAGCATACAAGAGCGCAGAAGTCAAATAAATAATCCGTTTATTTCCAACTATAACGGTTTACCCGTTCACTATGCAAACGGGTAAACCGTTAAATTATTACGACTATTACTAGACAGAGCATAAACGGTTTCAAAACACACCTACAGCATGCATTTATACCTCAATCATGCGTCTTCTGGGTAGTCATACAAATAAAAAGAAGTCCCACACTGTGTGAGACTTCTTCCTAAAAAATCATCAGGATAAGGCTACCCCAATTTTAGCAGACCCCTTTTTATCAACGGCACATGCATAAACGGAAAATTCTCCCGCTGGGATTTTGAAAACTTTCTTATTTCCGTTCTTAAGGATTGTATAATCTGACTGGTTCCCGTTTTTATCTTTTACAAAAACTTCAACTTGCTGAGGACCTGTTGAATACGCTGTAAACGACACTGTCACAGTTCCTTCGCCCCACCAATTGGAGTCAGACATAACATATGAATACAGGTAACTCAGATCCATTTCATATGTTCTGCTAAACCCTCTCGGTTCAATTGCGTCTACTTCGCTAATCTCTGGGTTTGTCTCTTTTTCAACATCCACCGCTTTTGCAGATGCTGAGAAAGGAAGCGCAAACAGCATAACGCAGACAAACAACATAGCTAGTATTCGCTGAAATGTTTTCTTTTTCATGTCGTTAGAGCCTGTTTAAAATCTTCTAATGAGGATGGCAATGAGGGCAAACGTGAGAATCTGAGCAGAAATGTAAAG
>VSOB01000127.1 GCA_009774625.1 Lachnospiraceae bacterium | reverse complement strand
GCTGAATGGCTTATCCCTCGGTAGTATTGCGGTTGGTCTTACCAAGTTCATAAACAGCCTTTCCAATCCGTTGGATAGTCTTGGCGACATCATGGAAAACGTGACAGGCATTCTTGATGGAGTAAGGGGGTGCTTTGAAGAGTACCAAAATCAGTTAAAGGCTGGAACACTGATAAAGATTGCTACTGCTATTGGTATTTTGGCAGCGTCAATCGTGGCTATTTCTCTTGTTGACAGTGATAAGCTTACTGGTTCTCTTGGAGCAATCGCAGTCATGATGACGGAGCTGATAGCTGCTATGGCGGCGTTTAATAAGCTGGGAGGAGTGTCTGGTAAGGGAGCCACAAAACTTGTCGTATTTGCTGGCGCGGTTCTTGTCTTATCAAGTGCGGTGAAAAAGATGGCAAGTCTTAGCTGGAGTGAACTGGCAAGAGGTTTGGTTGGTGTTGGTGTATTGTTGGCGGAACTCGATGTTTTTATGGCCACAGCGAAGTTCAACAAGAAAGCCATGTCCAATGCAACCGCCATGGTTATATTTGCCGCAGCGATTAAGGTTCTGGCTTCTGCCGTTAAGAGTCTCAGTGGTTTAAGCTGGGAAGATATGGCGAAAGGATTGCTTGGAGTCGGCGTTCTTCTGGCTGAAGTAGATGTTTTCTTGAATACTGCAAAGTTCAGTGGAAAGGCGATGTCTACAGCTACGGGAATGCTTATCATGTCGGCAGCTTTAAAAGTGCTGGCTTCGGTATGTGGCGATTTTGCTCAGATGCAATGGGGTGAAATAGGAAAAGGGCTTACTGCGGTTGGAGCGTTGCTTTTAGAAGTCGCGGCATTTACAAAACTTACTGGAAATGCAAAGCACGTTATTTCTTCAGGGCTTGCTCTGGTTGAGATAGCGGCTGCCATGAAGATATTTGCATCAGCGATGGGAGATTTTGCGAGATTTTCATGGCAAGAAATTGCAAAAGGTCTTGTAGCAATGGGCGGAGCTTTGGCGGAGGTTGCTATAGCTACAAATCTGATGCCTAAGAATATGGTCGGTATCGGAACAGGTCTTATCGTAGTTGGCGCAGCTCTTGAGATTATTGCGGATGCTTTAGGCAAGATGGGTAAGTTCTCCTGGGAAGAGATTGCAAAAGGACTGGTGGCAATGGGAGGCGCATTAGCTGAACTTGCGATTGGTCTGAATCTCATGAAAGGTACGTTGGCTGGTTCGGCAGCAATGCTTGTGGCGGCTACGGCTTTGGCAGTTTTGACTCCGGTTCTCAGCGTTTTGGGTGCTATGAGTTGGGGAGGAATTGCAAAAGGTTTGATTACGATTGCCGGGGCATTTACGGTTCTCGGGGTTGCCGGGTCTGTTCTCACGCCACTTGTCGGAACAATTCTCGCATTGAGCGGAGCGTTTGCTCTGATTGGTGTTGGGGTAGTGGCTATCGGTGCAGGGCTTTTGGCGGCAGGATTGGGTCTGTCTGCGTTGGCGGTTGGGTTTACGGCTTTTGCCGCCTCTCTTACTGCTGGCGCTACGGCTGTTGTTGCCGGTTTGACAGTCATCATTACAGGCGTGGCAGGTCTTATACCGGCAATCGTTGCCAAAGTCGGCGAGGCAATCGTTGAATTGTGCAAAGTAATTACCGCCAGTGCGCCTGTTATCGGCGAAACAATCAAGGCGGTTGTATTAACCCTTGTTGATGTGCTGGTCGAGTGCGTGCCTGCTATAGCAGACGGTGCTTTAACACTGATTGCAGGGGTTTTGGAGGCTCTGGTTGCATATACGCCTTCAATCGTGGATTCTATATTCCAGTTCCTGATTGCAATTCTTGATGGAATTGAGAGGAATTTGCCGAAACTTATTCAGTCGGCGATAAATGTTCTTATGGCTTTCTTCTCTGGAGTTATAGATGCTCTGAGCGGAATTGATGTTGACGTACTTGTAAAAGGTATCGCTGGCATCGGTTTACTCTCCGCTATTATGGTGGCGTTAGGTGCCGTTGCTGGACTTATTCCACAAGCTATGGCTGGAGTGCTCGGTATGGGTGTTGTCATTGCCGAATTAGCTTTGGTATTAGCAGCAGTAGGCGCGTTAGCCCAGATTCCTGGATTATCTTGGCTTATTGGAGAAGGAGGCAAGTTATTACAGGGGATAGGCACGGCTATCGGTCAGTTTGTCGGCGGTATCGTTGGCGGATTCATGAGCGGTGTGTCAAGCCAGTTCCCACAAATCGGTTCTGATTTATCAGGATTTATGATGAATATTCAGCCATTCATTGAAGGAGCTAAAGCGATAGATGCTTCGATGATGGAGGGTGTAAAGGCACTTAGCGAAACAATTCTTATACTTACCGCTGCTGATATTTTACAGGGGTTGACTTCTTGGTTTACTGGCGGT
This sequence comes from Lachnospiraceae bacterium, assembly GCA_009774625.1. GTDB lineage: Bacteria > Bacillota > Clostridia > Lachnospirales > Lachnospiraceae > VSOB01. The sequence goes on along the minus strand of VSOB01000127.1, from coordinate 2,120 downwards.
TCTTCACTTTCGGATTTTGCCGAAGAGCTTGTGCCTTTTGGCACGGCTATGAAAGCTTACTCGAATGCGATTTCTGGAATAAATCCTGAAACGGTAACGGCATCAGCAACAGCGGCAAAAGCGCTTGCTGAAATGGCGTCCAATCTTCCTAACAGTGGCGGGGTTGTTGGCTGGTTCATGGGTGAAAACGACATGGATCAGTTTGCGGCTCAGTTGGTTCCTTTTGGCGAAGCGATGAAAGCGTATGGTGAAGCTGTATCCGGAATTGACGGTGCATCCATTGAAAGTTCGGCGATTGCCGGACAGGCTTTAACCGAATTAGCCAATACAGTACCGAATACCGGCGGCGTAGTGGGTTGGTTTGCTGGAAACAATGATTTGGGGGACTTTGCGGAACAGCTTGTGCCTTTTGGAGAAGCTATGAAGTTATATGGCGATTCCGTAGCAGGAATCAATTCTGAATCGATACAGGCTTCTACAATAGCAGGCAAGGCATTGACAGAGCTTGCTAATACAGTTCCCAACACTGGTGGAGTTGTAAGTTGGTTCACCGGGAATAATGACCTCGATACCTTTGGGGAGCAGATTGTTCCTTTTGGCGAAGCCATGAAAGCGTATGGCGATGCCGTTGCGGGTATTGATGGAGAAGCAGTAACAGCGTCTGCTACGGCAGGCTTGGCTTTAACGGAATTAGCCAATACAGTACCGAATACCGGCGGCGTTGTAAGCTGGTTTACTGGAAACAATGATCTTGATACATTCGGGGAACAAATCGTTGTGTTCGGTGCGGCAATGAAAAAGTACGGAGATGCGGTTGCCGGTATTGATGCAGAAGCTGTGACGGCGTCCGCGACAGCAGGTTTAGCATTGGCAGAGTTGTCAAATGGCCTGGATAACAGCGGCGGCGTTGTGAGTTGGTTTGCAGGGGATAACGATTTGGCGAGCTTTGCAAAGAGTATCATACCTTTTGGCGAGGCAATGAAATCATATTCAGATGCAGTAAGCGGCATTAACCCATCGGCAGTAACAGCATCCGCAACTGCGGCACAAAGTTTGGCAACTTTAGAGGGAAATCTTCCAGCTATTGGTGGACTTTCCGAAATCATGAATGGCGGAAACAGCCTTGCGAGTTTTGCAAGAGAGTTGATTCCATTCGGCGAAGCAATGAAATTATATTCGGATGCCGTGATTGGAGTAAATCCAAGTGCAGTAACAGCGTCGGCACTGGCAGCACAGTCTTTGGCAAGGCTTGAAGAAAATCTTCCTGATATTGGAGGACTCTCTGAAATCTTTATGGGAGGAAATAGTCTTGCTCAATTTGCAAAAGAGCTGATACCTTTTGGTGAAGCAATGAAGTCATATTCCGATGCTGTAAGTGGTATCAATCCGGGAGCAGTAACAGCTTCGGCTACGGCGGCGCAAAGTTTATCAGAATTGGAAGCAAATCTTCCGGATGTTGGCGGCATATCAGGTTGGATTACCGGGGATACCGACTTGGGCGAGTTTGCGGAACGACTAATTCCATTCGGAGAAGCAATGTTGTCCTACAGCAATGCTATCAATGGAATCAACCCGGAAGCAGTAACAGCGTCTGCTACAGCAGCACAAGCATTAGCTGCCCTGGAAGCAAATCTTCCGAAGACTGGCGGCGTTGTGAGCTGGTTTGCAGGAGATAACGATCTGGAATCATTTGCTAAAGGTATTACGCCTTTTGGTGAAGCGATGAAATCATATTCTCTGGCAGTAACAGGTATCAATGCAGATGCTGTTGTTAATTCGACTACGGCGGGTCTGGCATTGATCGAGTTGGCGAAAACACTTCCAACTACAGGCGGAGTCGTTGGCTGGTTTACCGGAGAAAACGATTTGGCATCTTTTGCCAGTGGGATCGTACCTTTTGGCGAGGCAATGAAAGAGTATTCTCTTGCAGTAACGGGTATCAATTCTGACGCAGTTATAAACTCCACAACAGCAGGTAAAGCGCTGATTGAATTGGCGAATACCGTTCCGAATACGGGAGGAGTCGTTGGCTGGTTCACAGGTGGTAAGGACATGAGGCAGTTAGGTGAACAGGTGACACCTTTTGGTGAGTCGTTGAAATCTTATTCCGAAGCTATTAA
>VSOB01000126.1 GCA_009774625.1 Lachnospiraceae bacterium | reverse complement strand
TACGAGGGACGGCAGGACTTTGGCGACGGGGACGGTTCCCTGATCGAGCATATCCAAGGCTACCATGAGTATTACGCGCAGGCGGAGCATTGGAAAAAGAGCGTCATTGAAACCTCTGGCATAGAGGGCTGGGAGCAGGACAAGGCCGAACGGGACATGATTTTGGGTGAGTTCATCCCCTATCTGAAACTGCATTGTAACCTCTCCGCAATGGAACGGGAGGCCCAGCGACCCTTACAGTCCGGGGAAACGCTGACCCCGGAGCAGACCGCCTACTTCAACGCTGTGCTGAATTATGCGCGGGAGTGCCGCCCCATGCTCAACCGGGGAGAAATCCCCTTGCCGGAGCCGCCCCGTCTGGCTGACTTCGACGTGGATTTGCAGGAGTACAAAAAGCAGGTGGAGGCCGAGATCGCACAGGAAGCCGCCGCAGCCGGTATGACCGTGGAGGAATACGCCGCCAACGGCTACGAGCCAGCCGCCCAGCCGGAAGCGGCGCAGACCGCCGACACGCCGGAAAGCCCTGCCCCTGATACGCCGGAGCAGGCGGAGCCGCCCGCCCCGGTTCTGACAAACTTGCAGAAAAAGGCGGTTGAAATCGCCAAGGGATATGAAAATCTGCCCTTGCAGGACAGGATTAACATTATCGCCCAAACATTCGGCTGTACGTCGGGCAAAATTGAAACCACCCCTTGCCGTGGCAAGTGGCGTGGCACAAGCGATATTTGTATTCGCTTTGACAATGGTACGTCCCTGGCCCTGGGAAATTGCAGGACGCCGAAAGCCAAAACGGTCAAGGTGCAGAGCGAGTATGTCAACGCCGCCTTGGTGCAGTACAACCCGGAGATTGTGCAGGCCACAAAGGAAGCCTCCCTTGATGCCCTGATGAAGCGGGCGGAAAAGGATAACGCTGTCGCCGCCCAAAAAGGCTTGAAGCCCTACACTGTCCTGAATGTGGAGCTGTACGACGGCACGGACGATCAGAGCAGCGGGTACATTGGCTGGTACTATGCAACGCTGGCTGTTGACGGCAAAATCTGTACCCACATAGAAACTGGCCTGCATTTCGATATAATGGGCGGAAAAGTGAGCGATACACCCACAACAAGGGACTATTATCCAGCTGGGGCGCTGACAGATGCCGATGTTGACTATGTGTTTGACAACGTGGGCTTTTCTTCTGCTTCCGGGCTGTACTCGCTTCCCCTCCATGACGATGTACGGGAACGGGCGGAAAAGACGCTGGCGGAACGGAACGCGGCAGAACAGGAGCAGGACACCTTTTCCATCTATCAGATCAAGCGGGGCGACGAAACACGGGATTTGCGCTTTGAGCCTTACAACCGCTTGCAGGCGGCGGGCCTTACCATTGACCCGGCAAATTATGACCTGATCTATACCGCCACCCTTGCGCCTGGTACATCGCTGGAAGATATTTTTACCCGTTTCAACATCGACCGGCCCGCCGACTTCAAGGGACACAGCCTTTCCGTTTCCGATGTGGTGGTGCTTCGCCACGGCGACCGGCAGGAGGCCCATTTTTGCGATGATGTGGGGTTCCGGGAAGTGCCGGAGTTCTTGCGGGATGATCCTCTGCGTACCGCCGAGCTGTCCACCGAGCAGAACGAGAACATGATCGACGGCGTTCTGAACAATGCCCCGTCCCCCGGTGAGGTCGCGGCCAAGGAGGAAGCCGGGGAGCCGGTTGCCGAACAGCCGCCGCAGGCCGAGGCCACGGAGCAGGCCCCCGTCCGCTACTACACCATCAACGAGGACGCCGCCCGCCGCGCCAAGGAAGCCAACAGCTTTTACGACTACCGGCCCGGCAGCGCCACGGCGGAGTACCGCGGCATGGTGGACAAGGCGGTGGAGATTGCCCAGCGACAGAAGAAGCGGGTTGACCCGGAATTTCACGATAAGATAGACCAGCTTCTTGACACCTACGCCCGCCTGCTGGCGCAGAACATGAATAAGGGCTATGAGATCGCCGCCCGCGTCCCCTCCGTGATGATCGCCGGGCCTGCCAATTTTCCTGTGAAGAAAAAACAGAAGCAGCTTGCCGCCGATGATAAAAATATGGAGGAATGGCGGCACATTCAGGGCTTGCTTGACAAAATCCGCAGTACCGGCATGGGCGGCATCAGCGCCGACGACCCCAACGCCATAGAGAAATTGCGGGCCAAGCTGGAAAAGCTGGAAGCCACGCAGGAAATGATGAAAGCGGTAAACGCCTACTACCGCAAGCACAAGACGTTGGAGGGCTGTCCCCACCTGTCCCAAAAGAGCATTGAGGCGTTCCAATCCGGCATAGCCGAGGGCGGCGGGAGAAGTCCCTTTCTGCCCTGGCAGTTGTCCAATAACAACGCTGAAATCCGCCGCCTGAAAGCACGCATTGAGCAGTTGAACCAGCACAAGGAAGCGGCCTATGTGGGCTGGGAGTTCGACGGCGGCACAGTGGAGATCAACCGGGAGTCCAACCGCCTGCAAATTTTCTTTGAGGGCAAGCCCGACGAGGCCACCTGGAGCATCCTGAAAGAAAACAGCTTCCGCTGGTCGCCCAAGTCCGGGGCGTGGCAGCGGCAGTTGAACGACAACACCTTTTGGGTGGTTGACCGCATTGCGTTCCTGCGGCCTCTCTCTGGCGAGAAGCCCAGCGAATTGCAGGCCAAGGCCCGGAAAGCGCAGGAAAAGCCCTCCATCCGGGCGCAGTTGAAAGCGGCCAAGGAGGGCCAGCAGCCGAAAGCCCCCGCAAAGGATAAATCGCAGGATTTGGAGGTGTAAAAGTTGCGGAAATATGAAAATGTGGACATCATCGCCTCCCTGGGGGCGGTGATGGAGTTGAATACCGAGCATTACAAGAGCGATTTCCGCTATGACATGGAAATGTTCATGGAGGCGGCGCGGCATCCCACCGAGGAAAACACCCATTTGCTGTGGCTGTCCCGTCACTGTGGAACCGAGTGCTTCCGGGAGCGTGACGTTTATCTGAAAGAGAGCCAGGCAAGCCATACCTGGGCGTTCCACGCCACCACCGGGGACAGCATTTTGGCCTACGCTGTGGAGATCACCGGCTTGCGGGACGGAAAGGTGATGGGCAATCTCTATGAATTGGACTACCGGCAGCACGCCGCCAAGCTGGGACAGCAGGCGCTTCCCATTCAAGCAGTCAGTTTGAAATTTGAGGACGGAACCGAGGGCCGCTATCCCTATGAGCAGTACAATCACGGCATCTACGGGATGATAGCGGAGCATGGCAAGGTGGTGAGCAGGCACTATGAGCCGGAGAGTGAGGACGCCTTGCGCGGTCTGCTTGCCGCCGCCCGCCAAGGCAGGCAGAAAAACCGTGCGGCCACGTTCAAGATCAAGATTGGCCGCAAGCCCTCTATCCGA
>VSOB01000125.1 GCA_009774625.1 Lachnospiraceae bacterium | reverse complement strand
CAGTTGCGGATTTGGCAAAGGCTCTGAATGTCGGGGAGATCCACACGGCCGAGCAGTTCGATGGTCTGACCAGAGAGACTTCCGATAATAAGACAAAGGAGCTTCTCGGAATCTTTGTGAATATGGCTGACTATACCATCGGCTCCACCAAGGGCGGCGAGATCACCAGATTCAACCAGTTCGATATCGACTTCAATCAGGAGAAGTATCTGCTGGAGACAAGGCTGTCCGGTGCTTTGACGAGGTATCGTTGTGCAATCGCATTGGAAAAGGATGTGACCGATGAGGTTGTTGCCGGTTGATCCACAGACATTCAAAATGGTGTAAATTGATGAACCTCTTAGGTTCTTTTTTTATGCCTAAAAACGGAGGAAATGAGCAATGAAGTTTTACGGACCGATTGGCTATGCTGAGACAGTTGAAACCAAGCCCGGCGTGTGGGAGGAACAGATTACGGAGCGCATGTACTACGGTGATGTGACCCGCAATACGCGTCGGCTTCAAAGTTCTGAAACACTCAACGATGATATCAACGTTGCAAACGAAATCAGCATAGTCGCCGATCCGTTTGCCAATGAACATTTCTATTCGATGCGGTACGTTGGGTTTATGGGTGCTAAATGGAAAATTTCAAATGTTGAAGTTCAGTATCCAAGACTTATTTTAACCATAGGGGGTGTTTACAATGATGGATAGACGGCTTCTGTTTCACGAGGTACTGTGTGAAGTTCTCGGAAGTAGGAATGTTTATTTTCAGCCCCCGGAATCCGTTAAGATGTGTTACCCCGCTATTGTGTATGCTCGGAATGGCATCAAACCTACATATGCAAATAACGGGGTTTACTTATCTCAAATGGAATATTCAGTAACGGTAATAGACAAAGATCCGGATAGTCCTATCGTCGGCAAAGTAGCTTTGTTGCCTACCAGTAAATTTAACCGGCATTACGAGAAAGACAATCTGAATCATGATGTCTACACAATATTCTTTTAAGGAGGACAAAATCTATGAAACTTGAATGGGATAAAACTGGTGAACGCTTGTATGAAACAGGCGTGGATCATGGCGTTCTTTATCCGATCCAGACGGGCGGAGTTTACACAAAAGGCGTTCCGTGGAATGGTTTGAGCGCAGTAACAGAGAGTCCGTCCGGTGCGGAGGCTTCTCCCGTATATGCGGATAATATTAAGTATCTGAACCTCATGTCTGTTGAGGAGTTCGGGGCTACTGTCGAGGCATATACATATCCGCCTGAGTTCGCGGAATGCGATGGCTCTGTTGAGATTGTTCCTGGTATGTTTGCCGGGCAGCAGAACAGAAAGATGTTCGGTATGGCATACAGAACTATCCTTGGCAACGATGTTGATAACAATGACTACGGCTATAAGCTGCATCTGATCTACGGTGCTTTGGCAGCCCCTTCCGAGAAAGGTTATGGCACTATCAACGACAGTCCGGAACCGATTTCAATGTCCTGGGAGCTGACCACCACCCCGGTAGCGATTAACACCGTGATTGATGGCAAGAAGCTGAAACCTACAGCCTGCCTGACTTTTGACTCCACGAAGTTTGACAAGGCTTTCATGGCGAAGCTGGAAGATATTCTGTTCGGTACCAATCCTACCACGGAAGATGGCTCCGATGGAACAGAAGCAAGACTTCCTCTTCCGGATGAGATCCTCAAGCTGTATCAGGAGTCTACCGCAGCAGCGGGCTAATCTTACAACTGCATAGTGCAACCAGTAGGGAGTCGTATTCAGGGTGATGGACTGGCGGCTCCCTATTTTATTTGAAAGGAGAAAAAGAACATGTTAAAGAAAACAATACCTTATACAGATTACAACGGTGTGGAAAGAGTTGAGGATTTTTATTTCAATCTCTCCAAAGCAGAATCAATGGAGATGGAGCTGAGTATTCCCGGCGGGCTTACCGGAATGATCCGGCAGATTGTGGCAGCACAGGATGTACCGACTATCATTGCGACTTTCAAGCAGATCATTCTCAAGGCTTACGGCGAAAAGAGTCCGGACGGCCGACGGTTCGTCAAGTCCGAGGAGCTTTCCAAGGCATTTTCGGAGACCGAGGCATACTCCATCCTGTACATGGAGCTGGCTACAGATGCCAATGCAGCGGCTGAATTTGTGAACGGTATCGTACCGAAGGATGCGGATGCTCCTGCGGCACAGCAGCCTGAAAAACCGGCGTTGGCTCCAGTTACAAATTAGAAAACAATGGAGGACTGAGGGATGCTTCGTATTAACATACCGGCTGGCGAGGAGCAATGGGATGAGGTAAACGAAATCTTCATCTATCCAAAAGGACAAACGTTACAGTTGGAGCATTCCCTCGTCTCTCTTTCAAAATGGGAATCCAAATGGTGTAAGCCATTCCTTTCAAAGAAAGAAAAAACTTTTGAGGAAAATCTGGACTACGTTAAATGTATGACAATTACGCCAAACGTAGACCCGGAGGTTTACAGCTATTTGACGAGTTCCAATATTGATGTAATCAATCAGTATATAGATGCTCCGATGACAGCCACAACTTTCAGGGAAGAAAAAACCGGCAAACCAAACAGGGAGCAGGTTACTGCGG
>VSOB01000124.1 GCA_009774625.1 Lachnospiraceae bacterium | reverse complement strand
GGATATATCCTCCAGAGCCGCCCCCTTTCCCTGGATAGGGAAAGGGCGGGGGGATAGGGTCGAACCGCTTCTTCTCAAATCGCTATCTTTCCACGGCTGATATGTGGACAATTGGCAATTTCAACGCCTTGCCCCGCAAGGGTTTCCGGCCTTGGTTTCATAGGGGCTGGTATAGTATCATTCCCCAGGCCCGATTTATCGGGATACTGTCAACAATTTGAATTTATGGGAGGTATCTATGAACGGTAAAAAATCAACGTTTTGCAGCCTCCAAAGTCCGTCAACTGTGGTTGTGGGAAAGAAACGTGTTCGGAACACGCTGCTCCATGTTTGGCTGTCTCCAGATGAACGGGCAAAAATCCAGGAGCGCATGGCGGATGTGGGTATCCGCAACCTTTCAGCCTATGTGCGGAAAATGGCCCTCAACGGCTATGTGCTCCACGTTGACCTCGCTCCCGTCAAAGACATTGTTTCTCTGCAAAGGCGGTGTGCGAATAACCTCAATCAAATCGCGGTCCGAGCGAATATCAACGGCGGGGTTTACCCGGATGAAATCAAGGCCCTGCAAAAAGATTATGCGGACTTATGGGGGCCGCTTTCCGAACTGCTGGAGAGGCTTTCGGAGGTGGTTGCGCTGTAAGCGCGTAAGGCCCAGGAGCAAAGCGACGGGCCGCAGACAGGGAGGCCTCTGGACACGGTGTCCAGAGGCCTCCGGCGGGTTTGGGGTGCAACCTCAACAAGCATTTTCGCAAGGCGAAAATGGTGAGTGTGTTGACACTCGCCCTGCTTGCCGTTTAGCGCGTCCTCCGGAAACGGTGCAAAAATGGAGTAGTGCTTTTAGCGTGTGATAACCATTCACAAGGTTTATCCAAATTTTATTTTTAAGACCAAAGTAGTATTGACAAGCAATTAAGACTGTGGTAGTATATGAGCGTAGCCACTACCACAGTCTTAAAAAGGAGGTGTTACCAAATGGACATTAAGCTGTTTGCTTCTGAACTGAAAGTGATGTCCGTCCTTTGGCGCGATGGCGACGTTCCCGCGAAACATATCGCCAAACTGCTGACCGAGGAATTGGGCTGGAATGTAAATACCACCTATACCCTGATTAAGCGTTGCATTAAAAAGGGGGCTATTGAACGCTCCGAACCCGGTTTCATATGTCATGCGCTTGTACCGCAGGCGGAAGTACAGGAGGCGGAAACAAACGAGCTGATCGACAGGGTATATGACGGCTCTGCCGACAAGCTGTTCGCGGCTTTGCTGGGGCGAAAAAAACTGAGTGCCGAGCAAATTGAAAAGCTGAAACAGATTGTTGGGGATTTGGAATGAGGTGGTGCAAATGAGCCTATTGCAAATGAGCTTTGCGGGGGCCGTGATGATTTTGGCAATCACCATCATACGCGCCCTGGCGATCAGCTTACTGCCCAAAAAGACTTTCCTGGCACTTTGGGGGATAGCGGTTGCGCGGCTGTTGCTCCCGTTCTCACTCCCCTCCACGTTCAGCGTATATTCGCTGATAGGCAGTCAAACTTCCGGGATTGCCGCAACAAAAGTCCCACAGATTGACAAGGTATTGCCGATTGATACGATAGGGCAAATGGCTACTATGCCCGGTGATATTGGCAATACCACAAGTACCGTTTCTATTTGGGGAGCTGTTTGGGCCGCTGGTACACTGATCTGCGCTATGGTTTTTGTAGTAGCGTATTGGAAGTGCCGACAGGAATTTCAAACTTCCCTGCCAGTGAAAAACGACTTCATCAAAAACTGGCTGAACGCCCACCAACTGAAACGTCCGATTTCTATTCGACAGTCCAGCCGGTTTTCTGCTCCGCTGACTTACGGCGTATTCCGTCCCGTGATTTTAATGCCCATATCCACTGATTGGGAAAACACAAAGGCGTTGCAATATGTTTTGGCGCATGAGTATGTGCATATCCGGCGTTTTGACAGCATCACAAAATTGGTGTTGATTGCGGCGCTGTGTGTGCATTGGTTCAACCCCTTGGTTTGGGTGATGTATATTCTTGCTAACCGGGATATTGAGCTATCCTGCGATGAGGCGGTTGTCCGCCTTTTCGGGGAAACAACAAAGGCGGCTTATGCGCGGGCGCTGATCAGCATGGAAGAAACAAAAAGCGGCTTTGCTCCACTGTGCAACAATTTCAACAAAAATGCGATAGAAGAAAGGATAACAGCAATTATGAAATTCAAAAAGGCATCAATTTTCTCGCTCGCTCTGGCCCTGGCCTTGGTTGTCGGTGTAACTACTGCCTTTGCAACCTCCGCTATTGCTACGGCTACTGACAATACGAGCAATATTCCCTCTGAGCTGACAAATCCGGCCTATGATGACGCAGCATTGGTGCGTGATAATATCAATGCTGTACCGCCCGGCGTAACTGGAAATCAGGATAAAAATGAAACCGTAATTCCTGAAAAGTATATGGACATGGATGGTGCGCTCAATTATGAACTTGGAGAGGAACCCGAAGATTTGAACGCCCCCGCCAATGTAGCAAATACTACTTTGCTTTCAGTCAGCCACGATGACGAGCGTAAACATACCCCGGAAGAATGGGCAAAAATCCTCGACCTGATTGACGAGGGCAAGGTGTTTTGGGAAGATTGACCTGAGCTTTCAACCGAGCAAACACGGCATAATAAAAAAACCGTTGTTTTGGCGGCTGAAAACTGGTGCGCCCTAAACAGAAAATAAGAGCCTTGCGGCGGTTTTGAAATAACAAATTTCAAAGCCGCCGCTTTCTTTTGAAAAAATGGAAAACGGAGGGTGTGT
>VSOB01000123.1 GCA_009774625.1 Lachnospiraceae bacterium | reverse complement strand
CAAGGGGACGATCACTGCGGAAAGCAGGGATGGCCTGACGGTCTTTACGGTGATGCTGCCTGTCGTATCGTGAACACAAAAATCTTATTCCTTTTACCTTTTGTGTTGATGGCACTGGTCGATTTCACAGATTGCGGTTTGAACCAAAAGATTGGTCGTGCTATGATCATCCTGATAAATCGAAATTTGGAGGTATAAACAATGAGAAAATGTGAAAAGTGTGGAGCAATCATGAAATCAGATTTAAAACTTAAAGTTAATGGTGGTGGCTATGGGATTGTTGTTCATATAGATGAAAAGCAAAAGGCGACAACTATAGATGATGTTAGAGTTGCAGTCTGCCCAGAATGTGGTTATACAGAAATGTATTTAGAGGATTTAACTAAATTGAAGGATTAAGAGACAACCGTCCTACCCAATTAAATCTCTTTGATGAATTTTGAATCTACAAATCGAATGATACGGAGGCAATCCATCATGGAGCTTATCAAACTGACCCACGACAACATTGACCAGGAGCACATCTGCTGCGCCATATCCAACAATAAGGATGTGCAAGTCATGTCCAAAAAGGCTTGGCTGAAGGAGCGGCTGGACGAGGGGCTTGTTTTCCTGAAGGGCAATGTCCGGGGGAAATGCTTTATTGAGTACATCCCCGCCGAGTACGCCTGGGTGCCCGTCGAGGCGGAGGGGTACATGGTTATCGACTGCCTGTGGGTGTCCGGGCAGTTCAAGGGGCATGGGTACTCCAACCTCCTGCTGGACGCCTGCATCGAGGACAGCAAGGCAAAGGGGAAAAAGGGACTTGTGATCCTGTCCTCCAAAAAGAAACTGGGTTTTCTCTCCCACCCCGGATATATGCGGCACAAGGGCTTTGTGACGGCGGATACGGTGGAGCCCTATTTTGAGCTGCTGTATCTGCCCTTCATGGAGGGCGCGGAGCGGCCCCGCTTCCGGGATACCGTGCGGGAGCATGGGGCCGTGCCCAAGGGATTTGTGCTCTATTACACCAGCCAGTGCCCGTTTACGGCGAAGTATGTGCCGGTGCTGGAGCGCATGGCAAAGGAACGGAACGCCGTTTTCCAAGCTGTCCACATCCAGACCAGGGAGGAGGCCCAGAACGCTCCCTCGCCCTTTACCACCTTCTCTCTGTTCTATGACGGCCAGCTGGTGACCCATGAGATCCTGTCGGAGAAGAAGTTTGATAAAATCCTAACGGATAGGGGTTGGTAAAACATCAATGAAAAACAGCCGTCTCTTTGAAATTCTATATCTTCTGGTGGAGAAACGTGCTGTCACCGCCGGGGAGCTGGCCCAGCGGCTGGAGGTGTCAGAGCGGACCATTTACCGGGACATTGAAGCCCTTTCCGCCGCCGGTATTCCTGTATTTACCCAGCAGGGCCAGGGCGGCGGCATCCGGCTGATGGATCAGTTTGTACTGGACAAGGCACTGCTCTCCCAGGCCCAGCAGGACGAGATCCTGTTCGCCCTCCAGGCCGTCCTGGCCGCCGGCAGCGGGCTGGAGAAGGAAACGCTTGCCCAACTGACCGCCCTGTTCCACCGGGAGGGTGGGGACTGGCTGGAGGTAGACTTCACTGACTGGGGCAGCGGAGCGGCGGAGCGTGAAACCTTCACCCTGGTGAAGAGAGCCATCCTGGCCCGTCGGCCTCTGTCCTTCACCTACTACAGCTCCGCCGGGGAGAAAAGCCGCCGGGCCGTAGAACCCGCCCGGCTGGTGTTCAAGAGCGGGTGCTGGTATCTGTCGGCCTACTGCCGGATTCGGCAGGATTGGCGTATTTTCCGTTTGGCGCGGATGGAGGACCCGACTTTGGAGGAGGAAAGCTGCCCACCCCGGCATCCCCCGGAACGGCTGGAGGTTCCCTCTCCCGGCGGGGAGCAGGGGACAGAGCTGCGCCTGCGGTTCCAGCCCTCCGCCGCCTGGCGGGTGCAGGACTACTTCCACCCGAAGCAAATTACCCGGGAGTCGGACAGCCATCTGC
>VSOB01000122.1 GCA_009774625.1 Lachnospiraceae bacterium | reverse complement strand
ATAACATCGTAAACGTTATCCGGGAAATGCTCGGAATCCATACGGTTGAGAATCGCATCGATTACAAGACGTTTTCCATCTTCACATTCGCCCTCGGCTTCTGCCATCGTAACGAGAGCAATCAAAGAAATATCCTCATATGGCAATAATGATTCTTCCTCTTCTTCCAAAGGTTTTATAGTTACTATCGGTGATGCATCGATAAATATAGGTTCAGGAACCACATTATGCACCGTAACATTACCTGCATACACAACTTCGTCTTCCACAGAGATATCACTATGAAAAAACATAATAACCGATAAAAGAAGAGCAGCGATCATGGTTACTTTACGCATGTGAAAACTCCCTTCAAAATATAATTAGACTATCCTCATCTCTTTTGGGCCAAGACAAGGATAGTCTGTCATTGCCCGGCACCAATCGTCTCCTGAACCGATACCATCGAGCCCATCCATTCACATCATCTCCCAGATGTTGCCGTCAACATTGAAATCCAACAGAATCGCCGGATCGAGTCCGTTCGCAAAATCGGAATAGCTCAGATTGTCCGTATACAGTCCGAAATCAACGTAATTGTCACCGACCGGATTGTCTTTGTCATAAACCCAACCCACGACCTGACCTGCTTTGGTGCGAGGAAGTCCAAGCATCTCATATACATCATTCAGAAACAGACGCTTTTTCGCCCTGAGCAGATCATTGGCATAGTTCTCCTGCGCCTTGATGAACATGATGTTATATTCGTTGTTCGGCTCCCAGTGGGGATTCAGGATCGAATTTCCGTCCTCATCAACCGTGTACTTCTCGAAGAACCGGGCATACCCGCTTACATCGGACGGGTTCACCACAAAGGCATTCTTCTTGACCTTTTTCTCTTTTCCGGTTTCCGCGTCCACCTCGGTAGCCGATACCTTTTCGGCTTTGATGTTGTACTTCAGTTCACGGTCAATCTCCTTACCAAACTTTTCGATCACACGACTTCTGTAATTCTTAAAATCGGTATCAAGAACTGTATAAGCCGCTGTCAATGCCACATTCCTCTTACGAAGAATATTGTTAGATGCCAGAATGCTGGCGATCGATAAAGCCCCGATTGCAACCGCAGGAGCATACGTCTTTGCAAGCTGGAGACCGGTCTGTGCATAGACAATCACCGTGTCTTTCTTCGCATCTTCCTTGGAATAATCCTCTCCGGCCTCCGTGGTGCCATTCTCCTCTGCCGTATGGATCTTATCCATCTTCTCTTTAGTTTCATCCATGACCGCATCGACTTTAAGAGTCGCTTTGCACGCCATAACGGCACTCACAATCACACCAGCAACACCCGCTGCCATAAGAATTTCTGGGCTGTGCTTTTTCATCTTGAAGCTAACATTACCGAAAACTCCGCTCACCTTATTCATGATTTCATCTTTTTTCATTTCTGCTTATTCTCCTTTTCCTGAATTTCTCCGCCTAATGCGGCATATCCACAAATATCAATCCAGTTGTCTTCCTTATAGACGCCGGACGCATTACGAGCTACCTTCATCAATATCATCATGTTGGCAACGTCCGTAGGAGTGACATTATAGTTCAAATACGCACTCCACAGCGCTCCGATAGAGGCAAAGCTGTCCTCCGCCTTTCCGTATGTACCCTCACGTTCGCCGTTGATGATGATCTTGGCAGTATCCAAAATCTGGTCTCGCCTTAACGTGGTTTCTTTCATCATAGAAATATCCTGTTTCATTGCACATTTCCTCCTAATTCAGCGGGTATGCTTTCGGCAGTTTAAGAACATAACCATCGCGCACTCTAACCGCCTTACATCCAGCAATATCCGTCCAGCCATATTTATTTACTGCGAAGTTATCTGTAGACACGTCTGCAAGATCGTACAAATCACCAACGCTCACAACCCCGTACTGGCTGATGATCTCATTCATAGCATCCAGATCTGACTCAGCATCACCACGGGTTTCAAATATAATTTCATCGTAGTCGAAACCGTTTCGCCCGGACTGTCTGTAGCTGCTGCTCCGGCGTTCCTGCTCTCCGCTGTTCCCATAATACTTCCCGTATGAAACCTTCGTTGTTGTATTCTTTTTCTGCCTGGTTTCCCCGTAAAGAATCATGTCAACGCCGTTTGTCACGATGTCGGAGATTGCCTTTTTCACCGCCGGCACAAGCACCTCCATAAAAATATAAGATTTTACATTGCCGACATCTTCCGAAATGAAAACATCTGCAAATTTCTGCATCTCGCCCTTTTTCTTAGACTTAGCAGAACCGCTGATGACTTTTCCGACTTTCTTTTCTTCTGATGATTTCTCGGGGAGAGCTTTTTGCTCATCTTTCATTTTGTGTGAGTTACCTCCGTACTGTTCAATTGTTCTTCTACTTTCTACACGATTTTAAACAA
>VSOB01000121.1 GCA_009774625.1 Lachnospiraceae bacterium | reverse complement strand
TTGTAGACCGCTTCCCGAAAGACACCGAGCTTTACCGGGTAATGACGACGAAGCCGGAGGAAGTGGGCGAAGCATGAACGGGCTGAAAACTGACACCATCATCAACCGGGACGCGCTCTATGCCTTGCGGGAGCTTCCAGAGGAAAGCGTACACTGTTGCGTCACAAGCCCGCCCTACTATGCGCTTAGGGATTATGGGCTTGATATGCAGATTGGGCGGGAGGACACGCCGGAGCAGTACATTGACAGGCTGACCGAGGTTTTCCGCGAGCTGCGCCGGGTACTGCGTTCTGACGGTACGCTCTGGCTGAATATCGCGGACACCTACTGCGGCACAGGAAATAAAGGCTACCATGCAGACCCGAAGAACCCGAAAGGCAGAAACGGACAGCAGATTGCAAGAAACAACCGCGTTTCCGGCTGCAAACAAAAGGACTTAATCGGTATCCCTTGGCTTTTAGCCTTTGCCCTACGCGCTGACGGGTGGTATTTACGGAGCGACATTATCTGGCAGAAAGAAAACCCCATGCCGGAGAGCGTGAAAGACCGCCCTACCCGCTGCTATGAACATATCTTTCTGCTTACGAAGTCAAAGAAGTATTTTTATGACGCAGCCGCCATAGCCGAGCCGTTAGCCCCCACAACGGCGGCGCGGTACCGCACCGGGCGCAGCGCGGGACAGAAATATGCGGACGAAGTACCCGGACAGGGGAACGTACAGGGGCTTAACCGGGCGCGAAGCGGCAGCTACTACGACGAAGCCCTCATGCCGACCATGCGGAACAGGCGGGACGTGTGGCTTATCAATACCGTTCCCTACAAGGGCGGGCATTTCGCCGCGTTCCCGCCAAAACTTGCCGAAACCTGTATCAAGGCGGGCTGTCCGAAAGGCGGCGTTGTGCTTGACCCCTTTTTCGGCAGCGGCACGACGGGGGCAGCCGCAAAGCAGCTTGACAGGCATTATATAGGCATTGAGATAAACGCCGAGTATTGCGCCCTTGCAAGGGCGCGGATTGGAGGGACAGACACATAAAACAATATAAGGCGCGTGAAAAAGTCACGCAGAAAATGACCCGCGAGGGGGCTGTCGAGGTAAACGCCGCCACCGGGAAAAAGAAACGTATCAGCAAGCGGATAAGGGACGCGGACTTTGCAAAGACCGAAGCCCCGCAGCAGCCGGAACAGGCAGCGCAGCCCCTACCGGGCGGCGCAGCTCCCCCGCCCACAGCCGACGCGCCGCCGCTTCCCCATGCGCCGGGGGCAGAACGGGAACAGGACACCGCCGCAGCCGAGCGCGTCTTGGAGCGTATCGACGGGGCGCGTACCAGAAAGGCGAGCAAAAAGGCGGCGAGGAAAGCACAGGCAGAAGCCACAGCAAAAGAAAAATCTTCCCGCTTGCAGTTTACCGACGAGGAACGGGCAACGCCGGAGCTTGAAAAGTATATCCGAAAATCGGACAAAGCAGCCGACCGTCTGGACGCGGCAAAGGCGGCTATCCCCAAAGAAAAGAAACTTGTACGGGAGCGCACCTTTGATGAAGCCACCGGGAAAGGCAAGACCCGCCTACATTTTGAGGAACAGGAAAAGCCCATAGGAAAGAATAAGCCCCACAATAACCCGCTATCCCGCCCCGCACAGGAAGCGGGTATTTTCGTCCACAACAAGATACATTCCGTTGAAAAGGACAATTCCGGCGTTGAGGGGGCGCACAAATCCGAAGAACTGGCAGAGCGCGGCGCAAAGTACGGGGCGCGGAAAGTCAAGGAGGGCTACCGCAGCCACAAGCTGAAACCCTACCGGGCGGCGGCAAAGGCAGAGAAAGCGGCGTTCAAGGCGAATGTGGATTTCCAGTACCACAAAGCCCTGCATGACAATCCGCAGATTGCGGGCAATCCCCTTTCCCGCTTCATGCAGAAGCAGCAAATCAAGCGGCAGTATGCAAAGTCGGCAAGGAAAGGCGGCGCAAAAACGGCGCAGAAAGCCGCAGAGAACACCCGCAAGGCGGCAAAAAAGACCGCCGAGGAAACAAAAAAGGCAATCGCTTTTGTAGGGCGGCACCCGGCGGGCGTATGTATCGCCGTTGCCGCGCTGCTCTTATTCATCATGGTATCGGCGGGGCTTTCCTCTTGCGGTTCCATGTTCTCCGGCTTGATGAACGGCATACTTGGGACTTCCTACACGTCGGAGGACAGCGACCTTGTGGCGACGGAGAACAATTACGCCGCAAAGGAAAACGAGCTTCAGCAGCAGATTGACAATATCGAAAGCACCCACCCCGGCTATGACGAATACCGCTATGACCTTGACAGTATCGGGCATAACCCCCATGAGTTAGCGTCCTACCTCACCGC
>VSOB01000120.1 GCA_009774625.1 Lachnospiraceae bacterium | reverse complement strand
ACGCAAACGTGGAACAGCTGAAACAGGAAGAAGAAAAATTAAGGGAGGTAACGCAAAATGCCGCAGGGAGCCAACAGCCCGCAGCAGGGGCAGACGGGAAACCCGTACCAGGTGACGGAAAATAGATTCTGGAATTTCGTCCCGGCCACGGGCACGAAGCCGCCGGAAATGCTTTTGTACGGCCCGATCGCCAGTCAAAAAAGCTGGTGGGAAGACCGTGTAACCCCGGCCCAGTTCAACCAGGAATTAGCCGCTATCGGGGACGTGGAAGAACTGGTGGTGCGGATCAATTCCCCCGGCGGTGACGTGTTCGCAGCGCACGCAATCTATTGCCGCTTGCGGGACATTGACGCAAAAATCACAGTGAAAATTGACGGGTGGGCCGCCAGCGCGGCCACGATCGTTGCAATGGCCGGGGACGTTATCCAGATCCCCCGGAACGGCGTTTTTATGATCCATGACCCGGCAATGACTGTGTGGGACACCTACAAGGCGGCGGACTTTGAAAAGCTGGCCCAGGAATTGAAGGTGATCAAACAGTCCATTGTGAACACCTACGCGGGCAGAACCAAAATGAAGGACGAAGACATAGCGGCCATGATGCAGGAAGAAACATGGTGGACGGGAGATCAGGCCGTGGAAAAGGGCTTCTGTGATTCCATCATGTTTGAAGCGGAGCCGCAGACGGTGATCGAAAACGCCCGGAAAGTCATTGTCAATTCTGTTCCGCTGGATCTGTCACGGTTTAAGACCGTGCCAACAATGTTGTTAAACAGCCCGGCCCAGGGCGGTTTGCAAAATACTATTGAAGAACCCAAAGACCAAAAAGGAGGAAAAGGAACTATGGACG
Source organism: Lachnospiraceae bacterium (assembly GCA_009774625.1). GTDB lineage: Bacteria > Bacillota > Clostridia > Lachnospirales > Lachnospiraceae > VSOB01. The sequence continues at coordinate 1,485 of VSOB01000120.1, read as the reverse complement.
AACAGATCAAGACCGTGCCCGCCCTGGAAGCAAAATACCCGGATCTGGTGAACCAGATCCGCACGGAAGCCGTGAACAGCGAGAGGGAGCGGATCAAGAGCATAATGGACACGGCCCCGGCGGGGTATGAAAGCATCGTGGAAGATGCCCTGTTCAAAACCCCCGTGGACGCTGGGCAGGTGGCCTTGAAGATCGTTGCCGCACAGAAGCAGGCGGGCGCAAAGTACCTGGCCGCAGTTGCAAAGGATGCCGCCGCGTCCGGCATGGACGGCGTGGAGCCGGGCGGAACGCCTATGGGCGGCGGGGACGATGGCAAGAGCATCTTTGACAGGGCCATTGAGGAAGTTCTGTAAAGAGAAGGGAGGAAACGAAAGTGGCAGAGTTGATCGAGCGGCGGGAGTACACGCCGAAAAGGTTTTACGCCGGGGAGTTCCCCGCCGTGCCGGAAACGGGAACCGCTGGCGGCGCTATTGCCCTGCATGACCTGGTTATGTCCAGCGATACCGGGATCGTAAAGGCAACCAAAGAGGGCATTGCAAACGTGGTGGGCATTGCCGTAAGCGAGGCCGCAGCGGCGGGCGATCCCGTTGTGTACATTATGACCGGGGAAGTGTTTGCGGATTCCGTGGGCCTTGACGGAATTACCGTGGACGAAGCAAAGGCAGCGTGCCGGAAGCTGTCTATTTTCTTGAAGTAAGGAGGATAAAAGACGATGCCTAACACTGTAAGCATTTATGAACCCCGTACCATGATGGGCGTGATCAAGAAATTGCCGCCCGTCCACACATTCTTCCGCAGCACCTTCTTTTCCCATGAAAAGACGTTCGTAACGAAAAGCGTTGACATGGACTATAAGAAGGGCGCACGGAAGCTGGCCCCGTTCGTGTCCCGCGAGATCGGCGGCAAGATTATCCCGAACACCGGGTATACGACCGAAACGTATACGCCCCCGTTCATTGCGCCGGACAAGGTGACAACCATTGATGATATTCTGGATCGGCAGCCCGGCGAAAGCCTGTACAGCGGCAGAACCCCGGCGCAGCGGGCCGTGATCCAGATGTCCGAGGACTTCACGGATCTGCGGGAAATGATTCTGCGCCGTGAAGAATGGATGTGCGCCCAGGCCATGCTTACGGGCAAGATCGTTGTGCTGGGCGAGGGCGTGAAGGATACAATCGACTTCCGGTTTACGAACCTGGTTGACATTTCCAAGGATACGAAGCGGAAGTGGAAGGGCGGCACGGCCCAAGACAAGTACGGCGATCTGAAAGCCTGGCATGAGAAGGTGCAGAAAGAGGGCTTCACCAACTGCAACGTCTGCATTATGGCTTCCGATGTGGCAACGGAATTTCTGATGGACGAAACGATCCAGAAGCTGCTGGACGTGAAGAACTACGCCCTGGCCGTGATCAAGCCCACGCAGAAGGAAAACAACGTTACCTATATCGGCACGATCCACGAACTGGGCCTGGATCTCTACCAGTA
>VSOB01000012.1:36138-57874 GCA_009774625.1 Lachnospiraceae bacterium | reverse complement strand
GGGATTTGCTATAATAAATGCGTGGCAACATTTTGGCAACAGAAAATCAGCAAGCCATAATAAATGATGTAATTGAAGTAAAAACAGGTGTGTATTTGTATAAAACTTAAACAAATATAGTTAGGGATAGCAAATGACACGCCGAGTTCGAATAGTAAACAGAAAGTCGGGAAGCCGCATAAACAGCGGACTTTCCGGCTTTTTAGGTGGGACGTGATACCTTTTTGATACCTAAAAGCTTAGTGGCTCATTAATAAAAACTTGTTAGAGGTAACTATTTGAAAATCATTGCCATAGTTTGCATAGTCAGCATCATTAGTAATTAATATGGCTTTGTGCTGTCGTGCAATTTCGACAAGAAGAGAATCATTAAAATCGTATGATAAACCATATATGAAAATATTTTGACAATTCATTTTACTAAAACCATCATCAATAAATGTAAAATTATCTACTATATCTGTTTTGATTATGTCTAAAATTGCATTCATTTTTTCTCGGTAATCATCTGTGGAACGATAATCCTTTTTGAATTCTAATGCAGGATTCTTAATTGCGTTTTGATATAATTTAAATTGAGTTGCCATGCCCTATATTTTATGGTGGTAAACAGAGGAGGTAAGTAGTATAATCAAAGCTATAAATTGAAGTGGATGGAGGCAAAAGTGAAACGCTGCATTGTAGTAACCGATATAGTCGCATAATAATGATTCAGATATGGAGGATTTTGGAATGACTATATCGGAGAAAAAAATATATCCCCGGACAGGTGATACTCAAACCGTTTATTTGAAACATGTGATTACAGATGCCAGTATTCAAATTGGCGATTATACAATGTACAATGATTTTGTGCATGACCCACGGGATTTTGAAAAAAACAATGTATTATATCATTACCCGGTTAACAGAGAGCAGTTAAAAATCGGCAAATTCTGTTCGATTGCCTGTGGGGCAAAGTTTCTGTTTACCAGTGCAAATCATGCAATGGGTTCACTTTCAACATATCCATTTCCGATATTTTTTGAGGAATGGGGATTGGATGTCAAAGAAATTACAAGTGCATGGGACAACAAGGGCGATATTATAATCGGCAATGATGTCTGGATTGGCTTTGAAGCCGTTATTTTGTCCGGGGTCAGGATTGGTGATGGAGCGATTATCGGTGCACGGGCGGTTGTGACAAAAGATGTGCCGCCTTATACGATTGTGGGAGGCATTCCTGCAAAGTTAATAAAAAAACGGTTTTCTGACGAAGTAATTTCCGAATTGTTGAGACTTCAATGGTGGAATTGGTCTGAAAAGAGGATTAAGAAAAACATTGCGGCGATTCAATCAGGTCGGATTGAGGATCTGGAATGATTTGTAATGTCTGTGGGGGATTTAATCCCCCACAACTTCCTGCCGGGGAGAAAGACGGAATATTATTTTTCCTGGTAATAATCAGAACATGGCAATGGCATCCTGTCAGTCAAAACAGATATGGAAAATGGTAATATGGCAGTTCGCAGATAAAGCGGATTGCCCTTTTTTATGGAAAAATGGGCGTTTATGTGGTAATATATAGAAGCAAAGATAAAAACACAACGCAAGACAATCTTGCAGAACTGGTAGGTAGTCCAGTCGCACCTTTTCGGTGTAAGTAGCCCTCCCTCCTTAGGGTCGTCCGTTCTTTGTTCGTTACAATTATTTACGCGGATAATGAGGAAAACGCTCTGCTTGCAGGAGCGCTTGACGAATGACGCGACAGCCGCAAGGCATTAAGGAGGAATTGTCATGGACAAAGTATCAGGTAGACTGACAGTATTTTTTGAAGAACCCTTTTGGGTGGGTGTGTTGGAATGTATATCAGATGGAAAGTTGTATGTGTGTAAGGTTACGTTTGGCGCAGAGCCAAAAGACTATGAGATATACGACTTCATTTTGAAACATTACTTCCGGCTGCGATTTAGTCCGTCTGTGGCTGCTGATGTAAAAGAAGCTGGCCGCAATCCGAAACGGCTACAGCGTGAAGTACGGAAACAGGTGCAGAAGGCCGGGATAGGAACAAAGTCGCAGCAGGCCCTGAAATTGCAGCAGGAGCTGTTGAAAACGGAACGTAAGACTGTGAGCCGGGAGAGACGGGAAGCAGAGAAACAGCGGCAGTTTGAACTGAAACAGCAGAAAAGGAAAGAGAAGCATAGGGGGAGATAGTGCCCCCGGTGTTGCTGCCTGCGGATGCAGGGATACTCTTTGCAGACCGGAAGGGCATTTGGTTTTACAAAAAGCGCAAAAAGATGATAAAGGCGGATCATTGTTCAGTAAGTTTTGATTTCACCCGCATAATTCCTGGCCCTTTCCAGCAAAGGGCCTGTTGCGCCCATTGTGAAAGCAATATTGCTGCTTCTGATAGACAAAAGTTCCATTCCGATTCTCAGGTTGAGGAAGTCTGCCATTTCCTGATTCAGCCGGATGACTCCGCTTTCTGAAATACTTACCCAACAATAGGACCGTCCCTTGTGTCTGATAAATTCACCCTCTGCGGTCTGGTAATTTTGCAAAGCCGGATGCTCAGTAAGAATGTGTCCCAGCTTTGAGGGTTCCAATAATCCTTTTCTCGTTACGCAAAAGCCGCCGGTGACTTTGCTTCCGGTAAAGAGATAGATTTTTCCCTCTGCCGCTGCGTTGTACTCTGTAAGAGTCTGTGGTGGAAGATGGACTGTCAAGTCATCCCGTATCAGTGATTTCCCAAAAATAAATTTACCGCCTTTGTTCATTTGTGGCATTGTCATCAACTCCTTTTCTTCAATGTGGAAGTTTACTATATCACAGGAAAAGTCCAATGTCACTGAGGCTCTCTGAAGTGTGCTTTTAAAAAGAGACGGTGCAGATTTTTTCGGTATCGCTTAATTTGATAAAGCAAGACCGCATTCAAAGGCAAGGAGCATGTATTTTTCTGCATTGGTAAGACCGTGTAAAGCCAGATCCCGGATTTCCCATGTGTCGGAACTGAGACTGTCTGCTCCATACAAAAACTGGATAAAAGGAATCTGTCTGTATTTTGCCACAGCCAGCATAGAGGCGCACTCCATTTCCACCGCAATACAGCCTTCGGCTCTGCGCTCTGAAATGGCAGAGCGGGTTTCACGGTAAATAGCGTCTGAAGTCCATGTTTTGCCTTTTACACAGGAGTAGCCGCAGGCCGTCAAAACATGTTCCAGTATCTGGACAGAGCGGGTATCCGCTTCGATTTCTGCAGAAGGAGCTATATAATGATAACTTGTACCCTCATCACGGACAGCAGAAACAGGGATAATAATATGGTCTTTTACCTTATCATCATCCAATACTCCGCAGGAGCCGAACAAAACAAACTTTTCAGCGCCCATGGCAATGATTTCTTCAAAACATGCGGCACAGGCGGGCGCGCCTACCATAGAACGATAAAAAGCGATCTCTTTATTTTTATAATTTATTTTATAGACAGGCAGGACACCGTTTGCGGAGCAGAGCTGCGCTATTTGTTCCACGCCATCTAAAGAAGAAAATTTTTGAATGATAGTTTCAGAAAATGTGGAAACGCAGATTTCCGGAAAATTTTCAATCTTTTGGGTGGTGTCAGAAGGGCTGAACAAAGTCGGTTCTGCGATTTCTGCTCTTTGAAATATTGTATACAATTATGTCTCCTCCTTAAAAAAATAAGTCTTTCAATATAATTCGATTCTACTATAATATTTCAGCATATGCAAATTTAATAAAAAACAAAAAACCAGAGAAAAAATACAGCGGAACATGAGGCAATCGTTTCGTCAGAAACGGTTATGGAAGAGGATGGAAGTGGGGAGCGGATTCTTGATTTTTATAGCATACTTGCTGCCAGTATGATAAAATCGGGGCATAAGAAAGTAGTGATAAGAGGCATGTTATGGATGAACTAATTGTAAAAATAGAGACAATACTGGAGAAACCATGTTATGTCATTGATATATTGCCAAAACAGGTTCCGGCTGACGCAAAGGGAAATTTCTTTGCGGTGGAAGAGTATTTGCTGAGCCATGAGAGGCAATTTCATTTGCAGGATAAGTTTGCCGGTATTATGCTAAGGCTGATGTGTTATTATCCTGTCTCTGTTTATGCGTATGGCGATGGTAAGCTGACAAGGCATCCCACTCCGGAAATGGTGGCAGAAGCAATCAATGGTGTCACAGACGTTTTATATCTGCTGTGTGGGGAAGAAACTCTGTTTGTATTTGAAAAGGATTGTCTGCATGTATCCGTCTATCATCCGGGTGAGGATATGGGAAATCTGATATGTGACCTTGCAAAATCAGCGGGATTGTTTTGGAGGAAAGCAAGATGAAATGATTGATATTTTGCGCCAAAGGTTTTGAAACTATGGAGTTCATAAAAAAGTATACGGTGTATTTGGTGTACCTGTGATTGCGGAAAACAACTGGCCGGCCCGGAAAAGATAATGCCTGTAAAGCAGGCAATGGGATATTGGCAGGCCTGCTATATCTTTGCCGCGGGGCTTTGAATCATTTCCTCAAATTTGGCGAGAAATTTCCGGACTGCTTTGGGAAAAAACTGATATTTTTTCCAGATCAGATTCATGTCGGCATACAGCGGCGGGTCAAGGGGACGGAAGCAGAGGCGGCTGTTTCCGGATACGTTGATGATCTTGTCCAGGGCAAATGCATAGCCAAGACCTTCTTCTACCATCAGGGAAGCATTGAAAAGCAGGTTATAGGTGGAGATCACCTGTATTTCTGACCGTCCCTTTTTCAGCCATGCGGTCAGCATATCCCCGTCACGGGTATTCCGGTTAAAGATAAGAGGCTTATCCCACAAATCTTCAGGACATATGGTTTCCTTTTCGGCCAGAGGACTGTCTTTCTGCATCAGGATTCCGTAGCGGTCGGAAACCGGGAAGCTGAAATATTCATACTTGGAAGTATCGACTGTGCCGAACAGAAGTCCGAAGTCGATCAGCCCTTTGTCAAGACTTTCCAACACGTCTATGGTATCACCGCTGGATATATGATAGTGCACATCCGGATATTCTTTCTGCAGTTCTCTTGCGGCCCGTGCAAGATAACGGACGGCGTCTGTTTCTCCTGCTCCGATATAAACGTCCCCTGCAATGATCTCATCCATAATGGCGATTTCATGTTCTGTTTTCCGGATCAGTTCCACTACCTCTTCTGCGCGTTTTCTCAGAATCATACCCTCTTCTGTCAGGGTGATCTTACGGTTGCCCCTGATAAAAAGCTGTTTTCCAAGCTCCTCTTCCAGTTCCTTCAACTGCCTTGACAGAGTGGGCTGGGAAAGGTGCAGGGATTCGGCAGCGCCGGAAATGCTCTGTTCTCTTGTGACGGCGAGGAAATATTGAAGTACTCTCAGTTCCATTTGTTTGGCTCTCCGCGTTTCATGTTTCTGCTGTTTCTTATCTTTCATCGGGAAATGTAAATGTACTCTGCTTGATGATGGGTTGATTATATGACAGCATGCCATACGCGTCAAGCATATTAAATAGTTGGATGTAAGAATTTATTATTACAACTGCAAAACGGTTGTAAAGATATGCTGCTTGACTTATTGCCTGCATACGGATAAGCTGTAGAAAAAAGAGAGTCTGTATCCAGGTTATTTGTCCGGGGCCTGGAATGGCTCATGATCAGGAGGAAACGGTATGTTTGCAGATTATCATGTACACACGGAGTTCAGTGATGATTCAGCGTATCCGATGGAACAGGTGGTGAAGGACGCCATAGCCATGAAGATGGATGAAATCTGTTTTACAGATCATGTGGATTATGGGATAAAGGAGGACTGGGACTACAGTCGTCCGGCCGAATGCCGCAGAGGGAAAGGGCCTATGAATGTGGATTACCCCCGGTATTTTGCCCTGCTTAAGGAGCTTCAGCATAAGTATGACGGGCAGATCACCATAAGGACAGGGCTGGAGTTCGGTATGCAGACGCATACGATTCCCCAATATCAGACACTGCAGGAAACCTGTCCGCTTGATTTCGTGATTCTGTCTGTTCACCAGGTGGAGGACCGGGAGTTCTGGACACAGGACTTTCAGAGAAACCGGAGCCAGAAGGAATACAACGAGCGATATTATGAAGAAATACTGGAGCTGGTAAAGGCATATCAGGACTATAGTGTACTGGGGCATTTGGATCTGATCGTGCGGTATGACAAAAACGGCGTTTATCCCTTTGAAAAAATCAGGGAGGTAGTATCGGAAATTTTAAAAATTGTGATTGCGGATGGAAAAGGGATAGAGTTTAATACCTCCTTCCGCAGGTATGGACTGCAGGATACGACGCCGTCTGTGGATATACTGAAACTTTACAGGGAGCTGGGCGGGGAACTCATAACGATCGGAAGTGACAGCCATGCGCCGGCTCATCTGGGAGCCGGCATTTTGGAGGCAAAACAGCTTCTGAAAGACTTGGGCTTTGGGTATTTTTGCACCTATGATAACCAAAAGCCGCTCTATCATACTCTGTAAGACAAATAGAGGGCATATCTAATTCAGATATGCTCTTTTGTTTTGGGTTCGGTTGAGAAAGCCCGCCCTGCGGAGGGGGAGGACAGGGACATGAGCATATAAAATAGAAAGGGGAGCAATCAAACAGGAATATCTGACATGGGAAACGGAAGATGAAATACCGGAACCGGAAATAACAGTTGGCGCAACAGTGTTTACGGTAGTATTATATAAGAATACAACCACCCGCCGCAGCAGCACATCATCAGGATATGCTGAGGATACGGCAGGGCTTTCGCGGGCGCCTGGCAGCGGCATTGTGGAAGTTTCTTTTATGATAAAACAGGGAGGATAAAATTATGGTGTATGATTTTGACCGGATCACAGACAGACGCGGTACAGGCAGCCTGAAATGGGATGTGTCAGAGCGGGAGCTTCCCATGTGGGTGGCAGACATGGATTTTCAGGCAGCGCCGGCCATCCGGGATGCTGTTTTAAAAAGGGCGGAGCATGGCATTTTCGGCTACTGTGTGATAACGGATGCCTGGTATGAGGCTTATATAAAGTGGTGGGAGAGCCGTCACCATTTCAGAATGGAAAAAGAATGGCTGCTTTTTACGACCGGAGTGATCCCCGCCGTTTCCAGTGCGGTACGGAAACTGACCACAGTAGGGGAAAATGTGCTGGTACAGACGCCTGTTTACCATATTTTCTTTCATTCGATTGCCAATAACGGAAGAAATGTGATGGATGTGCCGCTGCAATATGACGGGGAAAATTACGGCATTGACTTTGCGGAACTGGAAGAGAAGTTATCCGATCCTCAGACTACCATGATGATCCTGTGCAATCCTCACAACCCGGTGGGGAAGATCTGGGACAGGGAAACGCTTGCCAGAATCGGAGAATTATGTTTCCGGCATCATGTAACAGTCCTATCTGATGAGATTCACTGTGACCTGACAGCGCCCGGCCGGGAATATATACCGTTTGCATCGGTTTCCGATACCTGTAGGAACATCAGTGTGACCTGTATTGCACCGACGAAAACATTCAATGTGGCGGGGATTCAGACGGCGGCAGTGGTGGCGGCAGATACGGTCCTGCGTCATAAAATGCGGCAGGGACTCCGTACAGACGAGGCGGCAGAGCCAAATATATTCGCAGTCAATACGGCCATTGCCGCCTATACGGAAGGGGCGCCGTGGCTGGACGCTTTGCGGGAATACGTTGACGGAAACAAACGGCTGGTCAGTGAATTTTTACAGAAAAACCTGCCGGAAATCAAGGCGGTGCCTTCGGAAGCGACCTATCTGATGTGGCTTGACTGCGGGAGCCTTTCGGGAAGCAGTGAGGAAATCAGCTGTTTTTTAAGGAAAAAGACGGGCCTCTATCTTTCCGAAGGCGGACAGTACGGAAGGGGCGGAGAAAAATTTCTGCGGATGAATGTGGCGTGCCCCCGCAGTCTGGTTGAGGACGGTCTGAACCGGCTTCGGGAAGGCATATGTGCGTACCGGGAGTAGGACTGTGGACGGCAGCGCTCCCTAAGCTGCCGGGAAAGTGTGGGCTGTGTCACATGCACAAAATTTGCGGCAGTGGTGACGCTGCCTTCTCTGGCAATTTACAATTATGTTCCAAAGAAGCGTGATCATATGTTACTATCAATATATACCCTGATCGGAGTGGGAAATCAGGAGTCGGAGAGGGATTATGAAGTGTAAGGCAGATACAGATTGTTCTGCGGAAGCATTAAAAGTGATAAATAAAATATTCAACAGGAGGGATATGTTATGGTGGAGATAAACGATCCGGTATGGAAGGAACTCAGTTCAGCAGGAAATGACGCGGACAAATGGCTTCGTTGCCTGATGGAAGGAGAGGGGGATTTTCGGGAAAATGTGGAAATTCTGGCAGAAGATCTGAGCCACCAACTCAGCTATTACAGCGCCACCGCCTATGTGCTGCCCCATCTGGCGGTTTTGTGCAGCGGATTGACTTTACAGGACAAGGTATTTCTGATTGCCTGTATGGGTGCGGCCATTGCAGCCGAAGCCGGCTATCCCTTATCTTCGGGCACAGAGCCATACCGGGAATTTCAGGAAGGACTGGAGGGACTTCGCCGCGAAACGGAACATCTTTTGACATGGCCGGGGCTTGCCGATTTCCTGCAGAATGATCCGGAGCTGGGACAGGTGTTTGCGCTGGCGGCTTTGTCCATTCTGGGAAACCGGAAACATGCATATGGCCTTTGGCTTTTGTCTGCTTATTGCTGGGAGATGGGACATGCTGCCTGTGCCTGCGGCTGGAATCAGGAAGAATATGTATTTGAAGAGGAGGATTGTCTGGAGCCTGCGGTGATCGGTCCCTGGGATGGCAAGTCCCTGGAGGAAGAGGCTGTCTGGCTGCAGGGCCTGCTTGCGCTGGCGGGAGATGAGGAAATCACACCGATTCTGCCTCTGGTTTACGGAACAGGTATCTGCCCCGACTGCGGCAGACGGGAGTCATACTGGGCCTGGCTGGAACGGTTTATGGAAGAATATTAGATGCAGAGTATGAACGCGCATAAAAAGTAAAATCGAAATCGGAGGTAAGGAAACATGCCCTATATTACAGTGGAAAGCGGAACTTTATCAGATATGCAGAAAACGGAGCTGATCAGTCGCCTGACAGAAGAAGCGTCCAGGATTATGAAAGTGCCGCAGGAGTTTTTTGTGATGACCATCAAAGAAGTGCCGGATCAGAATTTCGGCATTGGCGGCAAAACGATTGATCTGGTGAAAGAGGAGTACATAAAAAAACATTCCGGCGGGGAAAAGAATATATGACACCTGATCTATTGCTGGGATTTTGCCTGAACAATCCTATGCATGGATGGCATGGGTATGTGTGCTGAATCTATCAGGGCAGACCTTTGAACGGTTAAAACCATATATCCGGGAGGTATATGAGTATGCAAAAGAAAAATTCCGGAAACGAAAAAAGAAGGAACTGCAGCACAAATAAGATCCGGTCCCGTGGCATGGCAGGATAAGGGATGTTAGGATAAAGCCGGGGAAGCAAGGAAAGGGTATCAGGATTGATGTCAGTGTTGGGAAAGGAAGGGAATTTATATGGAAGTACTGCAGGTAATTGAGAATGCGCATCTCACAGCCAAAATCAATGATAAAGGTGCAGAGCTTTGGGAGCTTTGGAACAAAGAGACAAAGGAACAGGTCATCTGGGACGGCAGAGAGGAGATCTGGAACCGCCGGACACCGGTATTGTTTCCCTTTGTAGGCCGCAGCGCAGGAAATGCATATCTCTATCAGGGGCAGACCTATCCGATGGGACAGCATGGATTTGCCAGAGATATGAGTTTTACAATGGTGGAAAAGGGCAGTGACTATGTGGTACATGAGCTGTGTGCCAATGAGGAGACAAAAAGCAGGTATCCTTTTACATTTGTACTGCGGGTGATACATCGGCTGGAAGAAAAAAATCTGAGGATTTCCTGGGAAGTGGAAAACCGGGGAGCAGAGGCAATGTATTTTAAAATCGGCGGGCATCCGGGATTTGCCCTGCCGGAGATGGAACAGGAAGGAAGCACAGAGTATAGTCTGTATTTTCCGGGACAAAAATCTTTGCAGTATTTGCTGGTGGATCCGCAGACCGGTCTGGGCAGGCCGGAGGAAACATTTTCCCTTTCGCTGGAGGAAGGATGCCATCCGATAGGCCGACATTTGTTTGACAGAGATGCACTGGTTTTTGATGATGGACAGATCGCTGAAGTTTCCATACTGCGTCCGGACAAAAGCCGCTATGTGACGCTTTTCTGTGAAGGATTTACCAGCGTGGGAATCTGGGCCAAGCCGGGCGCACCCTTTGTGTGTCTGGAACCCTGGGACGGCCGTTGTGATAATACGGGGTGTACTCAGACACTGGAGGAAAAACCGGGAGTACATTGCCTGGAGCCGGGCGGACTCTACCGGAAATCATATCGGATCGGGCTCTGATCAGATGGGAAACGGCAGCCGTAGCTGCGGGTCTTTCCCGGATTTTATGTCAGGCTCCAGGATACGGTCTGCTGCTGTGAGACGGCTGCAGAGCAGCGGGGCGGTTTCTTCATATGCCTGAAGGCGGGCAGGCGAAGGGCCGTTTTTGCTGTTGGCGTAGCAATATACGCAGCCATGAGTACAGGTGTGGTAAACGCCCAGATCTATGGCGGCGGCACAGCCGCAGCCGGGCCGCTGCCCGCTGTCCTTTTTCCACTCCAGATCACAGCCCAGCAGGCGGGAAATCAGGAAAGGATCTATGCATCTGGCATGGCCGATCTGATAAGGGGAAAGATCAATGTCCTCCGCACAGGTATACAGCCCAAGACTGTAGGAACGGGCAATGGCTGACAGGGCCTGTGCCACATTGTTTTTTTCCGGACCGTTCAGAGGCCGGATGCCGGACGGGGCGGCGCGGCGGGCCATAGACGGATACAGATCGGGAAAGCTGAAAATGCAGGTTTCGGTATAGTCTGAAAGGCGCTCTGCCAGATAAGCGAACCGGTCCTGATGCCAGGCGGTCGTATACACCGGTGTCAGTATCACCGGGTCATAGCGCCAGAGGACACGCCGCTTTCCCAGACGCCCGGCCAGCTCCTGAAAGGCGCGGATACGTGCTGTCAGATCAGGAAGATTTGGTTCGATTTCCTGTCCGTAGGCGTTCAGGGTAAATTGAAAATAGTACATATACTCATTCAGTACGGACAGGCGGGGAAGCATGGGATGCGGATTTTTACTCCAGAATACGATACAGTCCACCACATCAGGGGAAAGGTTGATACGGCTGACCTGATGAAAGCTGAACGGATTTCTCACATAAGCGTATCCTTCCTGTATCCGATGATAAAACCAGTTTGAAAAATGTGCCGGAATGTCGCATCTCCGGCTTGCACTCAATATCATATCGGCTCCTTTTCCCCGGTATATCCCATCGTATCCTCTTTTTGTCCCCGGATCCGGTACTGACGGGGCGTACATCCATAACAGCGCTGAAACAGGCCCGAAAAATAGCTGAGATGATGAAAGCCGCAGGACAGCGCGATCCGGGTGACGGACAGATCAGTATGCTGCAGGAGGTGGCTGCTGATCCGGAGCCTGTACGTATTCAGAAAGTCGATAGGAGTCTGCTGCAGATAACGTTTGAAGATGAGGCAGCATTTATTTCTGCATACATTTCCGGCAGCAGCAATCTCATCCAGCGTTATTTTTTCACTGTAGTGTCTGTGTATATAGGAAACCATAGCTTTTTGAACAGAAATATCCGGGTCTTGTTCTGCAGCCTGGGACGGGGATAACTGTGCGGCACAGCGGTAGATTCTGCCCCACAGGATATGCATAAGGCCGATGATTTCCATTTCATAGCCGGGAGTGTGCCGGTCTTTCAGGTCGGCAATCTGACTGAGCAGACCGGCAGTCCCCCGGCAGTCCTCCGGAAGATCGGCAGAATGCAGATATTCCAGACGGGAGTTTTCGGTCACAGGCAGCAGATAGTTCCGGCAGACAGTCTGGCATCCGGTAAACAGTGTGGGATGGAACAGAATACAGATAAATTCACATTCCTGTCGTTTGCAGGCAGTGCCATGATGCATCTGTCGTGCATTGACCATGATCCAGTCGTTTTCTTTCAGCAGGATTTTCTTTCCATTGATGTCATAATGCATAGCTCCTTTTAAAATATAGATCCATTCCAGATCTTCATGCCAGTGGCATGGCGCCTGCATAAAGGGGTAATCCGTAAGATGTTTTTTTCTGACGGACAGAGGGATCTGGGGCATGTCATAGTGGATGATTTCGGAAGCATCCTGCATGATGTTGATATCTGCCATGGTGATATTCCTTTCAAAATACGATAGTGATAAAAACCGACGATTATAGTGGTAGAAAACACTGTTTTTATACACTATTATAATAACATATAAAAATCCTGCAAGACAACGTAAAACCATCGAATCTGATAAGAGGTCAGGAAAAGGCATACAGCGTACAGTACAACTGATCGGAGAGGATGGAAGCCGGCTGATGATGAAGGGCCTGGAGCATCCTGCTGCGGCTGCATCAAAGACAGACAGGAAAAAGGAAGGGGAGAGTGTGATGACAAACCGAGAGAGAAGAGATCAGGGACTGCCGTATATTTCTGACGCGGAGGTTTTTGAAGAACAAAAGCGGGCCAGAAGGCTGACACAGGAACTGAATATGGCAGACCGGTCGGATTTTGAAACAATTGGAAGGATTGTCAGGGAACTGTTTGGAAAATCTGAAAACGCATTTGTCAATCCGCCGTTTTATTGTGACTATGGCACTCACATAGAGGTAGGAAAGAATTTCTTTGCCAATTACAATTGTACGATTCTGGATGTGGCGAAAGTGACGATAGGGGATAATTGCCAGATGGCGCCGAATGTGGCTGTTTATACGGCAGGCCATCCGCTGCATCCTGCATCCCGGAATTCTATGTATGAATATGGGGTGGAAGTCAGCATTGGCGATCATGTGTGGATCGGCGGCAATACGGTGATCCTGCCCGGTGTGCACATTGGAAGCAATGTGGTAATCGGTGCGGGCAGTGTGGTGACAAAGGATATTCCGGACTGGAGCCTGGCCGCAGGCAATCCATGCCAAGTGATCCGGAGTATTACAGAGGCGGACAGACCCTATTATTATAAAGACAGAAAGTTTGATCCGGAGTCATGGGAAGCAGTGCAGCGGTCCTATGTACCGACGGAAATTGTTTTCTGACAGAAAATGTGGTATATTAAAGAAGCGCACTGATGTGCGCGTAGGGCAGCAGCCGTTGGCTGGTGACATGGTAAAATATATGCAAAGTTCTGGCAGTTCATATCCGGAGAGAGAGGCGGGCTGCCTTTTTCGGGAGGGTTCATATGAAAAAATATATTGTTTCTTTCGGAATCTTTCTTCTGCTGTGCATCGTGACCGCCTGCGGGGCAGATACAGCGCCGGAGGATATGGGAGGAAAGCATTCTGTACAGGAAGAGATCGAAGAGGAAGATTCCACGGCAGAAAAGGGCGCGGAGAATGGGAGCGATACAGAGACGTTGCCGGAGCATGGGGAGGATATAGTGCCCTTTCCGGCTTCAGATTCAGACGCGGAGCTGCCTGAAAGCACGGCAGAACTGCCTGATTTGCCGGAAGAGGGGGATACTCCTTATGAGGAAACGGAAACAGAAGCAGAAGATATGTATGGCGTATACCTGGATGCATTTTATGAGCAGCACTATGGCGGTATGACCGGAGAACAAATCGAAGCGCTGGTGATGGAACGGACAGAGTATTATCTGGCGAGTGGATATTATGAGGAAATCACAGATTATTGGGAAAACGTCAGAGAAGTCCGGGACATTGCCAATCGGCTTGAACCTTTGTTTTATACAGATATGAAATATTATACCAGAGAAGAGTTTCAGGATCTTCCGGAAGTGGTGATCCATCTGGCGAGAAATGAAATCTATGCAAGGCGGGGATATCTATTCAGCGATGTGGATCTGCATCATTATTTTATGGGATGCGCCTGGTATCAGCCTGTTTACAGCAGCGGGGAATTTGATGATTCGGTTTGGAATGATTATGAGAGAGAAAATCTGAAGCTGCTGGTGGAACTGGACAGGTACAACCAGAAATAGGAAAAATGCTGATCAGGAATTTATACCGGGGGTATAATGACAAATCCTTCCTATAGTGCTATAGTAGAAACAGGTAAAACAGTAAATGGCAGGGATCGGTTTATGGTCGTCTGCCGCCGCGGAGAGCGGATCAATGGACCGGAAAGGAAACCAATCATGAGAACAGGCATTTTCGCATATGAACTTAACAGGAAACAGTTTGACGGGGCGCTGCTTAGCATAGAGAAAGAGCAGAGTCCGGTTGTGTTATGCTCATATAAGGTAAGAAAAAGGCGAAAACCGTATGATACATTGTCCGTTCTGGGATAGTAGAAAATCGGATAGAAATGCAGTGATTTCAGGAGCCGCTTATCTTATATGAGATAGGCGGCTTTTTGTTATACAGGAAATTCCTCTGCATTTCCTGTATAGAACTATTTTTAACAAAAACATGGATCGCACTGCGGCGGCATGGAAAAATGCCGCTGAAGCGACTCGCCGCAGAAAACAGGCTTCATTAGCTCAGTTGGGAGAGCACCTGACTTTTAATCAGGGAGTCATGAGTTCGAGTCTCATATGAAGCAGGCAAGAGAGACAGCATCGGATGCGGAAGGGAGAAACGCAATGTTTGAAATCAAAGGAAAGTTTAATACCGCCATTTGTTTTGCCAAAGTAGTGGAGGAAGAGGTGATAGAACAGGTTCGGAGGATGTGTGACTATGGATTTGTTGATTCCCATTAATATGCGGGACGGCAGTGAGCAGGGGGAATCCGGACTGGAATTTTTCCGCACTCCACGGAGCGGGCAGAGTGATGTCCAGAACCAAAGCGAAAATATTGATGTAATCAGAGAATCGGTGGATATACGGACGGTTATGAAACCTGTATACAATTTTAAGGCGGCGGATTAGGGCCGGAAAACCTGTCTGCACCTGCCGCCGGAATAGGAGGAAAATCAAATGTTACAAATGCCTGTGATCGATATGGCAAGAACAGGACAAAATATTGTAAGGCTGCGGCAGCAGGTGGGTCTGTCGGTGAGAGAGCTGCAGGATATCTTCGGCTTTGCCACACCGCAGGCAATCTATAAGTGGCAGCATGGAGTGACTTTGCCTGCCATAGACAATCTGGTGGTGCTGGCAGCGGTTTTTCGGGTACATATCGATGATATTTTGGTAATGGAAAAGGCAGGGACGGAGCAGATGGGAGCATAAAAGTACCAACAACAGGTGAGGTGAAGCGATTGTAAACCTTTCGTAAAATAGGCGGGGTTTCTTATTTTACGAAAGGTTTTTCATAATATAATGACAGACCCTATCAGTGATGATACGGGGAATCAAAATAAATTTCATTCAGGTATTGGATAAATTCATAGGGTGAGAAAACTTTAATTTCGGTGTAATAATAGTTTTTATGTAAAAAAATATATGTAAACATTCATTTGGTATTTCATCTTTTCCATGTTTCAGGGAATATCTGAATGAAAATTCTTCATATGCCTTATCAAGCTCAGCCAGGGCATAATGATATCTGTCATTTCTGGATTTCTGCTGAATATTTGATACGGCATCTATTAAAGAATAGATTACTTTTCCCACTGTAGTTTTTCCGGAATTGTTGTGCCCGGTGATAACGGTAAGGCCTTTTATTTCCAAACTGGAATCAGATATAATCCCAATATTTTTTAAACGAATTTTCATTACAATGTCTCCTGAAGTGCATTTTTATTATATAATGTCCATTTTTAATGAGTCATTCATCATTCATGCTACCTATTCTAACATATTTTATGTGATGTGGCGATAAAAAAGTAAACAGTGACAGGCAGATCATCTTTACAAAGAAAAACAACAGCAGTATTATAAAAATATTATACAGAGAGGGGAAGGGGTATATGTATGAATGCTTATTATGCTGACGGCAGAGGCCGGTATGGTACAGGGGAGAGCTATGATTACTTTTATCAATGTGAGGGAGAGGATGTTCCCATTCTGACCAGCAGCGACGGACTTTGGACGTATATAGCGGATGAGGAAAAGGGCGGAATCGAGCTTTTGCGTTATAATGGCGATGTCATTCATATCGTAGTGCCGCAGATGGTGGATGGAAAACAGGTAGTTTCCCTGGACAGCACGTTTGACGGCTTTTACGAGCTGAAAAGTGCGGTGGTTCCTGATGGGGTGATTTCAGTCATAGGCGCATTTTATGGCTGTGAGGAGCTGGAGCAGGTGACATTGCCGGATTCGGTAGAAGATCTGGAATACGCGTTAAATTCCTGTTATGCGTTGAAGGATGTGAAGATTCCGGCCCGTGCACGATATTTTCGCAATGCGTTTTCCGGGACCGGCCTGGAGCATATTGTATTTCCGCCGGAAACGGAGGACATCAGCGCTGCGTTCTGTGGTTCGGAAGTGCTGCGCTCCGTAGTGATTCCGGGCAGTGTGACGGATATGAGCGAGGCGTTTTCGGACTGTGAGGCATTGACATCGGTGACTTTGGAGGAAGGGATTACCGAGATCGGAGACTATGCATTTTCTGACTGTACGGCGCTGAAAGAATTGAAGATTCCGGTCAGTGTGACCACATTTGGCAAAGACTGTGTGGGCATTATGGAAATCAGGGAATATATGGATTCCCGAAAAATGGCATACAAAATAAAAGGATACCAGGTGGTGCCCGGTTTTCAGATCATAGGCACGGCGGGGTCAGCAGCAGAAGAATATGCCAGAGAACATGGGATTTCGTTTGTGCCGGCAGGGAAATAGAGCGGCCGGCAGGATGGAGAGGGAAGCGGTATCATGGCGGACTATAAGGAACTTGCATCATATATTATGGATCAGCTTGCAGAGCTGGGCTGGGTACGTAATATTCCCATGATGGGAGGATATGTATTTTATTATAAGGAAAAGATATTCGGCGGTATCTATGAGGACGGATTTATGGTCAAAGATACAAAAGCCGCCAGAGCCTGTATGCCGGACAGCGAAGCACAGCCCCCTTATAAAGGGGCAAAGCCTATGCTGCCGGTGACTATACTGGAGGACCGGAAAGCCCTGCAGGAAATGGTCGTGGCTATGGAACCGGAGCTGCCGCAGCGGAAGCAGAAAAAGAGCAGGAAATTTTCCTCTGTGTTAAAGAAAGCGGAATATGATTTTTTGCGGGAGGATCCTCATTTGGGGAAATCCATTATCCTGCTGGGGCTTGGGGGAAGCTATTCCTATGGGACAGACAATGAAAACAGCGATATGGATATCCGCGGGGTGACACTGAACAGGAAGGAGGATTTGATCGGCCTTTCCGCTTTTGAACAGTATGTGGATGACAGGACAGATACCACGGTATATGGATTCGGAAAAATGATCACACTGCTGTTAAACTGCAATCCCAATACACTGGAGCTTTTGGGGCTGAACCCGGAGCACTATCTGTATCTGCATGACCTGGGCAGGGAACTTTTGGAAAATACCGGTCTGTTTCTGTCCAAAAGAGCCATCCAGTCCTTTGGCGGGTATGCCGACGCACAGCTCCGGCGGCTGCAGAATGCGCTGGCAAGGGACTCTTATCCGCAGAGGGAAAAGGAACAGCATATTTTCAATTCGGTGAAAAATGCCATGTATGATTTCAGAAGGCGTTATGAGCGGTTTGAAAACGGTTCCATTCATATTTATACGGATACGGCTGTGAATCCCCAGTTTGAAACGGAGCTGTTTGTGGATACCAATCTGACTCATTATCCTCTGCGGGATTATAAGAATATCTGGAATGAGATGCACAATATTGTCAGGGACTATGATAAAATCGGCAAGCGTAACCGGAAAAAGGACGACAATCATCTGAACAAACATGCCATGCATCTGGTGCGCCTGTTTATGATGGCCATTGATATTCTGGAAAAGGGCGAGGTCAACACCTATAGACACAGGGAACGGGAACTGCTGCTTGCCATCCGCCGGGGAGAGTATCAGAAAGAGGACGGCGCGTTCCGGGATGAGTTTTATGAGATTGTGGCCGATTATGAGAAAAAGCTGGATCAGGCGGCGGCCTGGACCAACCTGCCGGATGAGCCGGACAAAAGCCGGGTGCAGGAGTATGTGATGTCGGTGAATGAAAAGGTGGTAAAAGATGAAGTACGGTGATTTCGAAGGACCGGCAGAAGAGTTGATCGGCAGAAAGCTGAAAGAGATCGAAGCGCGGGAGCGGGTCCGTATCCTGTATGCGGCGGAGTCAGGCAGCAGGGCATGGGGGTTTGCATCCCCTGACAGCGACTATGATGTACGGTTTATCTATATAAGGCCGATGAAACATTATCTGGAGCTGCAGGAGAGCCGGGATGTGATAGAAGGGGCTATGGATGCCATTCTGGATATAAACGGCTGGGATCTGAGTAAGGCGCTGCGGCATGTTCACAAGTCCAATGCCACACTGTTTGAATGGGCCAATTCTCCTGTGGTTTATACAGCCGCGCCCCAGTGGAAAGAGATCTGGGAGAGCGCAAAGGCTTATTTTTCCTGCAAGGCGGCCATGTATCATTATTATGGGACAGCCCGTAAAAACTATGCCCGGTACCTGACGGGTGAGCGGGTTTCCTATAAAAAATATTTTTATGCGCTGCGTCCTCTTCTGGCCTGTAAATGGATTGCCGAAAAAGCCTGCCCGCCGCCGGTGCCGTTTGCCCGTCTGGCCGGGACGGTACTGGAAGAGGATATGCGGGAATGCGTGGACAGGCTGCTGCAGGCAAAACAGAAGATGCCGGAGTCTGAACAGGGAGAACGGATAGAAGTGCTGCATACCTATCTGGAAGAGCAGATCAGCCGGGCCAGGAAAACAGCAGAGGAAATGACGGATGACCGGAACCAGGACTGGGAAGCGCTGAACCGGGTTTTTATGCATACACTGGAATCGTAAGAGGGAAGCCTGTATATCATAAACGGTTTGACGGGAATATAATTTGGGTGCTGCGGACCGGCACAGAGAAGAATCCCCGATAAGATTTCCGTAAATTTTCTATAAACTGGATACAAATTTCAGAACAGTATGATATAATAAGGAAGCGCACTGATGTGCGCGCAGGTCAGCAGCCGTTGGCTGGTGACATGATATAATAAGGAGGCGCACTGATGTGTGGGCAGGTCAGCAGCCGTTGGCTGGTGACAAAGCGTGCCTGTATGTTTGATGGGAAGAGAATGATATGCCGAATGGGGAAAAGGAGTGAAGATAATCCAGTATAAGGAGAGAACATCAATGGACAATTTACAGAAAATAGTGCTTTTAATCGACGCGGATAATACGCGCCTGTCCAAGCTGGAGGCTGTGATACAGGAGATATCCACACATGGCAGGATCGTGGTAAAGCGGGCATATGGCAATTGGAAAAAGGATGCGCTGAAGCATTGGGAAAATGAACTGAAACGTCTGGCTATTAAGGCAGAACAGCAGTTTGATTATGTATCCGGGAAAAATGCCACGGATATGGCGCTGGTGATCAGCACACTGGATCTGCTGCACAGCAACCTGTATGATGCATTTGCTATCGTGGCCAGTGACAGTGATTATACGCCTCTGGCTATCCGCCTGCATGAATCCGGCGTATATGTTATCGGCGTGGGAGAAAAGAAAACACCGAAGGCTTTTCGGAACGCCTGCGATGAATTTGTTTTTCTGGAAAACCTGGAGAAAGAAACCGGGGAAAAGCCTGTATCCAATAAAAATAAGGCGAAGGAAGTCAGCAAAGAAAAGGTAGTGGATACGGAGGAAAACGAAGATTCTATGGATGGATTTGATGAAATCCATAATCTTCTGAAAATTGCATCCGACAAGTATCAGGATGACGACGGCTATGTAAATGTCAGCTCAGCCGGAACCTTTATCAAAAGGGCGAAGCCGGATTTTGATTCCCGTACCTATGGATTTCTGAAGCTGCCCCAGCTCCTGGAGGCTTTCCCGGACAAGTATGAGATCAAAAGATATCCGGGCAAAGGGACGGTTACCATTATAGGGTACAAATGTTTGTGAGTTGAACAGAAATATAAGGATAAACAAGCGTTATCCACAGGCAAAGGTCTGATGAAACCGGACGAAAAGCAGGTTTATGGGTTCAGATGATCAGATAATATAGACAGAGGGAAGTGTACGAGAGGAGGTATTTGCAGTATGAGATGTATCAGAGTAGGACTTTATGCCGATGTGTATGAATATGAAGTCGGAAAAAACATGGAGGATGGGTTTGAGCCATATCACAACGTGGTGATGAAGGGCTGGATTGTGACCGACAATCTTGTGAAAGTGACAAGGGAGGACGGCGTAATCGTATGTCCGTATATCAAACACCGCCGGGGCAGGACGTTCATAAACGAGGGTGATTATATTATCATCGAAGAGGACGGCAGCAAGCATGCATGCGGTAAGGATAAGATATTCAAGCGTTATCAGAAAGCAGAGGAGTAAAAAGATCCCGGAATAAGCCAGAATGACTTATTCCGGGATCTTTTACTGTTGCACAACAAATCCTTTTGTTTTCAGATAATTTTCTACTTCAAAGATATCTTCTGTGTGCAGAATGATAATAGGCATGCCGGTTTCTCTGTTAAAACAAAGATAGGTGTAGTCCACATTGATGTTTCCGTCCAGCAGCGCCAGAAGCAGATGATTCAGACTGCCGACCTTATCTGCCATTTCCACACCGATGATATGGGTGGATTTGCACAGATAACCGTTTGCTTTCAACAGATCAATGGTTTTTTCCGTATCGGATACGATCATGCGGACCACACCGTATTCGGTACTGTTCTGCGTTACGGAACCCAGAATATTAATGCCTTCCTGCATCAGAAGAGAAGTGAGGTCCTGGAAGGTCCCCTTTTTGTTCTCTGCGTAGATAGATACTTGTTTTAACATGTTGTTTACCTCTCTGAATAAAATAGTGTATGGTATATATTGCGCTTTCACATGATAGCATGACTGTTTTTCGGAAAATTCCCAATGTATAAAGTCTGCACGATAAACCGGGACTTGTCAATCACCGTGTCATGCCATATGCTTCAAGCGTTTCTCCGGAATTAAACATTTTGACGGACTTATCCAGCATTTCTTCGATATAGTCCCCGTCGCTCATTGCTGCAAAGAAAAGATTCCCGTTTCTCTTAAAACCGTTTTCCTGAAAGATTTCATCAGGAAGCTGTTTGACGGTTTTCTCCAACACAGCCAGTAAGGTTTCCGCAAACTCCCATTTTTCATCTGATGGACTGCAAAAGTCAATGTCCTTACAGCTTTCAACAATGTCTACAAGCGGCTGGCAAAGGAAATCCGGTTCAAGTCCGTTCTCCCAGTCGTAATACTTGTTGATATCATGACTGTAATCCCATGTAAGATAACAACCATAAAAATCATCAGTGGTAACAAACCCGATCGCACAATATTCCTTTCCCTGTGCTTTTTTCAATATTTTTCTGATTTCATCCGGCAATTCGCCGGAGCATTTCCGCTCAAATTCTTCAAATTTTGAAAGCTCCATTTTATCCTCCAGGTCACCACTCAACGGCTGCTGACCTGCGCGCACATCAGTGCGCTTCCCTATTATGTCATGTCACCAGCCAACGGCTGCTGACCTAC
>VSOB01000012.1:0-36038 GCA_009774625.1 Lachnospiraceae bacterium | reverse complement strand
AGTGCGCTTCCCTATTATGTCATGTCACCAGCCAACGGCTGCTGACCTACGCGCACATCAGTGCGCTTCCCTATTATACCATGAAATCCCCAAAAGTGGAGATATTTTAGATATTTTAAATCTTGCCGTGTTTTGCGGCATTTTACAGAATATTTTCTGATATTCTTGCAATAAATGTGGGTGTTGGTGTATAAATAGAGAGGTATAGAAAGAAGCAATCAGGAAATATGCGAGGTGTGAGATGGATTTTTTTTATGTGTTCGGAAAGATGATAGAACTGTTTCTGATTATTTTAATAGGATATATTGCCTGTAAATGCGGCACTTTCGGAAAGGAGGCGCGGCTGCATGTGACCCGGATGGTGCTGAACATAGCGATTCCGGGCATTACGCTTGCTTCGGTTCTGACACAGGATGATCTGCCGGGGACAATGGAGATTTTAGGACTGTTCGCAGTGGCGTTTTCCAGTTATGCGGTTCTGATTGCCGGCGCCTATGTGGTGCCGAAGCTCCTTCGGGTGAAAGCGGCAGAAGAAGGGATTTATCGGTTTATGCTGGCGTTTGCCAATGTGGGTTTTATCGGGTATCCGGTAACGCAGGCGATTTTCGGGGATAAGGCAGTATTTTATACTTGTGTGTTCAATTTGCCATTTAATTTTCTGGCGTTTTCCATAGGCGTGATTTTTATTCAGAAAAGCGCTGCTTCTGCAGAGGGTCAGGAAGGCGGCGGGGCTGGAATGGCCATTACGTATCGGATGTTTCTGACACCCTGTCTGATCGCATCAGTATTTGCCATTGTGCTGGCGCTGACCGGCTGGAAGGGTCCGGCGCTGCTGGGGGATATCTGTACGATGCTGGGCAATATTACCACGCCGGCCGCCCTGCTTGTGATCGGCTCTTCTCTGGCAGATATGCCTGTAGGGGAGATGTTCGGCAACTGGAAAGCCTATGTATTTGCGCTGTTCCGTCTGTTGGTTTTGCCGGCTGTTGTATATTTTATTTATCGTGGGTTTGTAACGGACAAGCTGCTGCTGGGAGTGTGCGTGATCCTTTCCGCTATGCCGGTGGCCACCAATGGCACGATGCTCTGCCTTCAGTATGGGGTGGATGAAAAGCTGATGGCCCAGGGGACCTTTATTACCACACTGGCGTCGCTTGTTACGATTCCCATGCTGGCCATGCTGTTTGTTTAGCGGTTTGGAAGGTGTTTCGGTGTAACTGGTCTAAATGCTTTGCTGTCATAATATAGTGTTTATAATTCAGAATGAAAACGAATGGGAATGAGTTATGGCAGAACTATTGAAACAGGTGGACGCTTTGGTCTGGGGGCCGGGTATGCTGGCTTTTATGCTGGGAACAGGTTTGTATCTGCTGGTTCGTATGCGTTTTCTTCCTGTCAGAAATCTGGGCTATGCGCTGCGGTGTGTGACCGGAAGAGAGAGGGAAGCGGGTAAAATCGGAAAAAGAGGGGGAGCGGCAGACCGGACGGGAAAGCGGAAAGGAGAGATTTCTCCGCTTTCTTCCCTGACCACGGAGCTGGCGGCCACCATCGGTACAGGGAATATTGTGGGAGTGGCAACTGCCATGATGCTGGGCGGACCGGGAGCATTATTCTGGATGATTCTGGCTGCCTTTGTGGGACTTTCCACCAAATTTGCGGAAAGTATGCTGGCAGTGAAATACAGGACAAGAGATGAAAGCGGCAGCTTTGTGGGCGGCCCGATGTATACCATGCTGTACGGATTTCCACTGAGGCGTATGGGGAGGCTGTTGGGTGGTCTGTATGCGCTTTTTGCCGTATTTGCTTCTTTTGGCATGGGGAATATGACCCAGTCTAATTCCATTGCGGTTTCATTTCGGGAAACATTCGGGATTCCCGAAGCAAAGACAGGTCTTATATTGACTATTATGGTCATTCTGATCGTTCTGGGCGGTATCCGTTCCATTTCCAGAATCACTCTTTATATGGTGCCATGTATGGCGCTTTTTTACATATTAGGGGCAGGGGCTGTGATCGTACTGCATCTGGACCGGCTGCCCGGCGGATTGGCGGAAATCCTGAGGATGGCCTGTTCGGGAGAAGCTGTGGCAGGCGGTATGGGCGGCGCAGTGGTGGCTTCTATGCAGGACGCCATGCGGTGGGGCGTTTCGCGGGGGGTGTTTTCCAATGAGGCGGGACTGGGAGCAGGCGGCATCACTGCAGCGGCGGCCGATACCGCCAGTCCCGTCCGGCAGGGATACATCAGTATGACCGGTGTTTTTTTTGATACCATCCTGATCTGTACGCTGACCGGGCTGGCGTTGTCCTGTTCGGGGGTGATCGGGATGAGAGATGAAAACGGCTGCCTTCTGACCGGTACGGCATTGACCATCGCTGCTTTCTCCACTGTATTCGGCAGGATGGGAGGCAGTTTTGTCAGTATGGGGATCGCTTTATTTGCCTTTGCCACCATCATTGCCTGGGAGTATCAGGGAGAATGTGCGTTTGCATTTCTGGTCAGAAAGAAGCGGTACTGTCTTTTGTACAGATTTGTTTATGGACTGATTACCTTTGTGGGAGCAATCTGTACACTGGAGGCAGTATGGGATTTTTCGGATATTATGAATGCCCTGATGGCTCTGCCCAACCTTCTTTGTGTGATTGTACTGTCGGGTATGGTGTGCAGGGAAATGAAACATTATGAAAAATGCACAAAAATAAGTTGAATTTAAATGGAAAAAGTGAAAAATAACCAGCTTTTTGTTTCGATTTGTTGACTTTAAATGGGAGAAGCGTATAATAAAAAGGTAAATATATAAGAGAAAATTGGAAGGTGGGATGCTATGAATGGGGGTATGGTTACAGGCGGTCAGACGGTAAGGGGGTTCAAAAGTCTGACGGCTATGCTGATTACGATTATTTTTGTGATGATCGCTATTCCGGCTGTTACGCTGGGCGGCCTGGGCATATATTTTCTGAATCAGTCCATGCGGGAGTCGGCGGAAGAATACGCAACAGCTATGACTGACGGCTATGAGATGGAGATCAAATCTCAGGTGGAGAGCGCCATGTCGGTGGTACAGCAGTATTATGACAGGAGCCAGAGCGGAGAGATCAGTGAGGAGGAGGCCAAAGAGCTGGCCAGAGAAGCGGTGCGAGCCATGCGTTACCGTGAGGATGCATCCGGCTATCTGTGGATAGACGGAACGGATTATGTGCTTGTGATGCATCCGATCCTGTCAGAACAGGAAGGGGATAACCGGTATGACATGACCGATCAGAATGGGGTCAAGATCACGCAGAATGTGGTTTCTGCCGGAAAAGCAGGCGGCGGCTACAATGAATTTTATTTTACCAAATCGGATGGGGTTACGGTTGCTCCCAAGGTGACTTATTCAAACGAGTTTAAGCCCTGGGGATGGGTAATAGCCACAGGTAACTATGTGGATGATATGAATATGCAGATTGATGCGGAAAAAGAACGTATCCAGTCTGAGTTCGCACATATGATTACGGTTTACGGCATTGTGGCAGTGGTGATTCTGGCAGTGGCTCTGGCAGCGGCGGCAATGGGCGGAATGCGGATCACAAGAGGGATCAAGATGGTGGAAGCCAATCTGCGTCAGGCTGCCACAGGGGATCTGACCTTTGATGTGAATCACAGGCTGCTGCGGCGGGCCGATGAAATCGGTGAGATGTCACGTTCTCTGGAGTGTGTCAGACAGGCGTTGTCCGGTATGCTGGGAAGTGTGATCCGGACAGGTGATGAACTGAACGCAAGCAGCGAGCGGTTCAGTGAGAAGTTTGAACATATAACAGACAGTATTCAGAATGTAAACAAGGCCATTGAAGATCTGGCACAGGGAGCCACCAATCAGGCCAATGAGACAGAGACAGTCAATGATAAGATCGTGGAACTGGGCGATGTCATAGAGGTGGAGAAGAATGGCGTATATAAGCTGGAGGACTCTGTTTCCAATATGATGAAATATACTTCCGGTGCATCGGAAAGCATCAAGGCGCTGGATCAGATTACCGGGGTGACCATAGAAGCCATCGGCGTAGTATCCGAGCAGACCCATAAAAACAATGAGTCTGCGGCTGATATCAATAAGGCTGTGGAAATTATCAAAGGGCTGGCGGCGCAGACCAATCTGCTCTCACTGAATGCCAGTATAGAGGCCGCCCGTGCCGGAGAAGCGGGAAGAGGGTTTGCAGTGGTGGCAGAGGAGATCCGGAATCTTTCCGAAGAATCATCCGGCAGTGCACAGGAGATTGAAGGCATCGTAAAGGAACTGACCAACAATGTAAAGATATCTGTCAGCAAAATGCAGGAAGTGTCCTGCAACGTAAAAGAGCAGCAGCAGCGT
This sequence comes from Lachnospiraceae bacterium, assembly GCA_009774625.1. Taxonomy (GTDB): domain Bacteria; phylum Bacillota; class Clostridia; order Lachnospirales; family Lachnospiraceae; genus VSOB01. The sequence continues at coordinate 31,689 of VSOB01000012.1, read as the reverse complement.
CTGGATGAAACCAGGACAGCGTTTGAACATCTGTACAATGAAGTTGCTTCTGTAGAGGCGGTGACAAAGGAGATCGGAGGACAGACAGAGATTTTGAATTCTCTGAAACAGATCGTTACGGACTCGGTGAACAATCTGGCCAGTGTGGTGGAGGAAAATGCGGCGTCCACAGAAGAAACCAGTGCAAGTATGTCTCTTTTGTCTCAGACCATCAGGGAGTGCACTGAAGACACGATGGCGCTGGTAGGGCTGAGTCATCAGCAGAATATGGAGACAAGCAAGTTCAGGCTGTAACCGGAGACTGTACGGCCAAAAACAAAAGGAACGGAATCCCTGGGAGCAGGATTCCGTTCCTTTTTACTGTGCATATGGTTTGGAAAGATCAGTCACATCTGCGAATACAGGGATTTTTGCAGTCGCATTCTGTTTCGGAAACGCCGCCGCACTGGATTTTGGTCCGGTCAATGGTGACGGATGCACCAAAATGCAGAGGCAGTTTGACACAGATTTTCTGCGTAATGGTAAATTCGCATACCTGGCCCACTTCGCCCAGGCAGGCATCGCCGGAGGTGATGATGGGGGAACCGCAGCAGACTGTGGTGCATGGCCCGGCTTTGGCAAAGGGGACGACTTTCACCGGCACACTCACCAGATCAGACTGATAGAATACATTATTGCATGCGGCGGGAATTTCACATTCTCCTTCATGACAGCCGCATTCTTTGGAACAGGTATAGGTTTCTTCTGCAGATACGATTTCGTCCGATATGGCGGTTTCCATATCCGGTTCATAATAATTATCCATAATGGCTCCTGATTACGTTACTTACTTTACTTCATGATATGAAAAAGGTTTGACGGTGTGACAAAACAAGGGTATACTGAAAAGGGTAATAATGGGTATTTGAAACCTGATTAAGAAAAGGAGGATACTATGAAGTTTCAAAGATTGGCAAAAATGATTTCTCTGCTGACGGTGGCAGCCTGTGTCAGTGCGTTGGCCCCGGCAGGAGAGGTACAGGCAGAAGAGACCCGAAGCGTATATACAAATGAGATTATTTCACCGGAGCAGGCTCTCACACGTCCGATTGCGATTATGATGCCCACAGATAAGGTGGCGCAGCCGTCCTATGGCATCAGCCATGCAAAGGTTTTATATGAAATTATGGAAGAGGGGGATATTTCCCGTCAGATGGCTGTGATCGATGACTGGCAGGGGCTTTCCAAAATCGGAAATGTAAGAAGCTGCCGTGCTTACTATATCCCGCAGGCTACGGAATGGGATCCGATTCTCATTCATTTCGGCGGCGTGGTTTACATGAAAGACCGTATTTCCCTGCCGGATATCAACAATATCTCCGGTACCTATGAATATGGCGTGGGAGGCGCAGCGCCGGGAGCCGGTTCGTTCTTCCGGACTACTGACAGAAAGGCTCCCCACAATGCGTACATCAGTGCAAACGGTATCACCAAGGCCGCACAGCAGCAGGGATATTCTCTGACCATCCGTCCGGAATATTACAATGCAAAGCATTTTACTTTTGCACAGGGTGTGAATACACTGGAGCAGTATGGCGCAGCAGCCGCAACAGCCAACAGCATCAGCCTGGCACAGGTATTCCCTTATACCAAGAGTGCATTTACCTATGATCCGGCCACCGGACTGTATAAAAAGACGATACACGGCAAAGCTCAGGTAGACGGCAATAACGGAGAACAGCTTGCGTTTGCCAATGTAATCGTACAGTATACCAAGTGGGAAACTCTTGACAAGAAAGGATACCTCACATTCCAGAATATGGATACTACCGAAGATGGTTACTACTTCACCAAAGGAAAAGCGATCCATATTACCTGGGCAAAGGTGGCAGAGTATTCGCCTACGGTATATTTTGATGACAATGGCAATGAGATTCAGTTAAATGAAGGAAAGACTTACATAGCAGTGGCACAGAAAGGCAGAAGCGTAAGTTTTTCCTAAGGAAGCAGCACAGAAATAACGCAGAACGGACAAGCAGGCATTCGTGTCTGCTTGTTTTGCACGTCTGCGAAGGTGCGGGCATTGCAGGTCTTACGGGTCTTACAGATCTGCCTGCAAAATCACAGGGAAAGAAAGGAATCAGGATTTGAAGCGGTCGGAGGAAAGAGACAGCAATAAAAGTGAAAAAAGCAGAAAAATTGAAACACTGGCTGCGGAGGTGATGAAGCTGGCGCGGGACAGCATCATGATGCATCTGAGGTTTCTGGATACGGCGCTGGCGCATATATCGTCCGCACCGGGGAAGGTATCGGGATGTATGGCCTGTGACGGCAGGACGATATACTATGATCCGGTTTTTGTACTGCAGAAATACCGGGAAGATCCGGGCAGTGTGGGACATATGTATCTGCATGTGCTGCTGCATCTTATTTTCTTTCATGGATTTTCGTATGATAAAGTGGAGCAGGAATACTGGGATATGGCTGCGGATATGGCAGTGGAACAGACCATACTGGAAATCGGTTTCCCGGATATAGCGCTGAAGCAGGACGAGGAAAGAGCGCGGAAGCTGCATTTTATGAAGATAGATGCAGGCGGCCTGACGGCGGAAAAGATCTACCGGTATTTTGTACGCAGCGGGATGGGACCGTTGGAAAAACAGGAACTGACAGTGCTGTTTTGTCAGGATGCCCACCTGTACTGGCGGACACAGGAAGAACTGAGCCTGACACAGGAACAGTGGAAAAAGATCAGTGAACGGGTGAAAACGGATTTGAAAACGTTCTCTCAGGAGAAAAACCGGTCGGAAAGTCTGGAAAAGAATCTTGCAGAGGCAACCAGGGAACGATATGATTATGGAGAACTGCTGCGCAGATTTGCTGTGATGGGGGAGGACATCCGTGTCAATGAAGATGAGTTTGATTATATTTACTATACGTATGGATTGTCTGTCTATGGGAATCTGCCGTTGGTGGAGCCGCTGGAATATAAAGAGGAACATAAGGTAAAGGAATTTGTCATTGCACTGGATACCTCTGCCTCCTGCCGGGGTGAGGTAGTGCGGGGCTTTTTGCGGAAAACCTATGGGATCCTGAAAGGGACGGAAAACTTTTTTCATAAGATCAATGTGCATATCCTGCAGTGTGACCATGAGATACAAAGCGATACAAAGATCACTTGTGACGGGGATTTTGACCGGTTTATGAAAGAGGGAAAACTGCATGGCTTTGGAGGTACTGATTTCCGTCCGGTGTTTTCGTATCTGGAAGAGCTGCGGCAGCGGGGAGAGTTTGAAAATCTGAAAGGCCTGATCTATTTTACGGACGGGTATGGCATCTATCCGGAGGTTATGCCGGACTATGATGTGATTTTTGCATTTCCGGAGGAGGATGATAATCGGATGCCGCCTCCGCCCTGGGCGATTTCGCTCACTTTGTATGATGATATGCTGGAGGAGGGACATAAGGGATGAATATTAAGCAGGCGAAGGATTATATTAAAGACTGCGTAAGAATCTATTTGAAGAAAGATGAGTTCGGGGAATACCGGATCCCGGTGGTCCGGCAGAGACCGGTATTTTTGCTGGGAGCGCCCGGAATCGGCAAAACGGCTATTATGGAGCAGATCGCACAGGAACTGGGACTTGCGCTGGTGTCCTATTCCATGACCCATCATACCAGACAGTCTGCATTGGGGCTGCCCTTTATCTGTCAGAAAACCTATGATGGTGTTACGACAGATGTTTCCGAGTATACTATGAGTGAAATTATTTCTTCCATATACGAGACGATGGAAGGAAGCGGTATCCGGGAAGGTATCCTGTTTCTGGATGAAATCAACTGCGTATCGGAAACACTGGCTCCGTCCATGCTGCAGTTTTTGCAGTACAAAGTATTCGGGCGGCACAGGATTCCGGAAGGATGGGTGGTGGTGACCGCCGGAAACCCGCCGGAATATAATAAATCTGTCCGGGAATTTGATGTGGTGACGCTGGATCGGCTGAAAGTGCTGGATGTGGAGGCGGACTATCGGACGTGGAAGGAATACGCGTCCGGACGGGGGATCCACAGCGCCATTCTGAATTATCTGGAGCTGAAGAAGGAGCATTTTTATCGGATAGAAGCTACCATGAAGGGCAAGACGTATGTGACGGCCAGAGGCTGGGAGGACTTATCGGAAATTTTGCTTTTGTATGAAGAGGAAGGACTGCCGGTGGAGGAAGAGCTGGTGAGCCAGTATATCCGCAATGAAAAGATAGCCAGAGAATTTACGGCTTATTATGAACTTTATAATAAGTACAAACGGGATTATCAGATCTGGAACATTTTGTCGGGGCAGGCGCCGGAGTCGGCCAAAGAGAGAGCCAGGATGGCTCCCTTTGACGAACGGCTGTCTCTGCTGGGAATGCTGCTGGATCAGATACAAAGCGAGATGCGCAGAGTTGTGGAGACGGCCGACTATTTGAAAGAGCTGACCGGTGTATTAAAGGCGGTCAAAGCACTGCTGGCCAGGGGAGATGCAGCATTGGAAACGCTCCTGGAAGGGCAGACGAAGCGGCTGGAGGAGCATCTGTTGTCACTGCAGAAAGCAGGCGCATTGTCGAAAGCAGAGCGGAAAAAGAAAAAGCAGGTACTGGCATTTTTGCAGGCAGAGCAAAAGGCATGCCTGCTGAAGCAGGATGCGGACGGAGGCTTTGACGGGACGCAGAAACGGTTCCAGGAGCGGGTGAATGCCATGAAACAGGAAACCGGGCAGGTAAGCGGACGTCTCCATGCACTTTTCGGATTTTTGGAAGAGGTATTTCCGGAGGGCAATGAAATGCTGATTTTTGTGACAGAGCTGACAGTCAATGACGACAGCGCCCGGTTTATCGGAATGTTTGGAAGTGAGGACTATACGCGGCATAATAATGCGCTGCTGATTTCAGAGCGGAGAAATGAACTGCAGGAGGAAATAACAGCACTGGGGCTGTAAAAGAAAGAAATGATCAGAGAATGGGAATCGGGAGAATGGGCTTTCCAATATGAGGAGAGGGAAGGAAAGGGGACAGTGCTGCAATGGAAGGGCAGCGGCAGCGTTGCCCGGATACCGGAGCATATAGACGGAGCGGAGATTGTGAAAATCGGCAGAAAAGCATTTCTCAGCAACAAGCGGATACAGGAGGTCTTTCTGCCGGAGAGCATCCGGGAGATTGACGATTGGGCATTTGCCTATTGCAGCAGACTGTTCTGTGTGCATATGCCCAGACGGCGCATCCGGTTTGGCAAGGGCTCTTTTCTGCAGTGTGAACGGCTGGAATTCATGCTGCTGGAACAGGACGGCGGGAGTGCCCTGCCAAAAGCCGATCAGGCCTGTATCGGCGGCCTGCTGGCGGCCACCGTGCACAAACTGGAAGATCCGTATCTCTTAAATCCGTTGGAGGCGGGCGGAGAAGCCTGGATTCGGAAGTGGGATACCCGGCTGCTGCAGGTGCTGCGCACGCCGGACCGGGATGGCTACCAGAATACGATTTTATGCGGCGAAGAGGATATAGGCAGCATGGAAAACAATCTGGATTATTTCCTGGAACAGAAGCGTAAAAGCAAGTCCCGGCTGGCGTTGCTGCGGCTCCTGTATGATATGGGGCTTGGGGTGGAAGTGCGCCGGGAGCTGGCCGATTATATCAACGCACATACCAAGGGGTGTGCCTGTGAGGCGGCATGGAAGATCGTAAAAGAGGAATTTGGAAACAGAAAGGAATATTACGATATCCTGCTGGATATCGGTGCGCTGACCGAGCAGAATTTTGATGCGGCGCTCTGTGATATGGGCGCGGAACTGGCAGAGATGAAGGCCTATCTGCTGAAGGAGAAAGATGCGAGGTTTCAGAGCGGAGGATTTTTTGACGCTCTTTCGCTGGACTGACACAGGCTGACTGTAGGCCGCCTGTAATATGAGCATGATTTTACTGCATCATCAAAGCATGATCGTGTTATAAGAGATGCGGTGTATTATGGAAACAGGAAAGGTGGAATGGATATGACAACCTATGAAAAAGCATATGAAAAATTAAAAACATATGGACAACTGCATGTCCTGCAGTATTATGAAGAATTGTCAGGGGAGCAGAAGGAAGCACTGCTGGCGCAGATTATGGCAACGGATTTTTCCGTGTTGACTTCCAGGGACAAAGAGGAGAAAAAGCAGCCAGGCAGGGGGCAGATCGCTCCGTTGGCGGCTATGGAGCTTGAGGAGAGCGGGGCGCGGAAAGAGGAGTTTGAGCGGCTGGGACTGGAGGCGATCAGAGCCGGAAAAGTGGGCGCAGTACTGCTGGCAGGAGGTATGGGGACCCGGCTGGGCTCGGAGGACCCCAAAGGGATGTACGACATAGGATTGACCAGACCGGTCTATATTTTTGAACGGATCATTCGCAATGCGCTGGATGTGGTAGAGCAGAGCGGCGCCTGGATTCCGTTTTTTGTGATGACCAGTGATAAAAACCATGAGGCAACCGTGCAGTTTTTCCGGGACCATGCCTGTTTCGGATACCGGGAGGAGTATGTGTTTTTCTTCCGGCAGGAGATGGCCCCGGCCTCCGATTATGACGGCAGAGTATATATGGAAGAAAAAGGAAAGATTTCCACGTCCCCCAATGGGAACGGCGGCTGGTTTGTTTCTATGGAGCGGAGCGGAGTCGGAGAGAAGATGCGCACGCTTGGCGTGGAATGGCTGAATGTATTTGCTGTGGACAATGTACTGCAGCGGATTGCAGATCCGTGTTTTGTAGGAGCGGTGATTGCAGAGAATAAAGCATCCGGCTCAAAGGTAGTACGGAAGGCGGCGCCGGACGAAAAGGTGGGAGTAATGTGTCTGGAGGATGGCAGACCATCCATTGTTGAATATTATGAACTGACCCGCGGCATGATGGAGGCAAAGGATGAAAAAGGAGAGCCGGCTTATAATTTCGGAGCTATTTTAAACTATCTGTTCCGGGTACGGGATCTGGAAGCAATTATGAACAATCATCTGCCGCTGCATGTGGTGGAAAAAAAGATTCCGCATCTGGATGAAAAGGGAAATCTGATACGGCCGGAGGAACCCAACGGCTATAAATATGAGCAGCTTGTGCTGGACATGGTACATGAACTGGATAGCTGCCTTCCGTATGAAGTGGTACGGGAGAAGGAATTTGCCCCGATTAAAAACAAAACCGGTGTTGACTCTGTAGAGAGTGCAAGAGCGCTGCTGGCAAAGAACGGCATAGAGCTGTAAAGGACTGTCGAATAAGGCATGGGACTTGTATGGAGATGGAAATCGGTTTAACATTTTGACAGATTTCTATAACATTCCCATCTTGAAGGCAGCAGGGTTTTTCTGTACACTGAGAGCAGAAAGAGAAAACAAATAGAATCAGGAAGTACGCAGGCGGGTACATTCCGGAACAGGAGGAGCTATGGCAATCTTGGTAACAGGCGGCGCCGGCTATATCGGCAGCCATACGGTAGTGGAGTTGCAGGAGGCCGGCTACGATGTGGTCGTGGTGGATAATCTGAGCAATTCCAGTGAGAAATCTTTGAAACGGGTGGAGAAGATTACAGGGAAGCCGGTCACCTTTTATGAGGTGGATATACTGGACAGAGAAGGGCTGGAAAAGGTATTTGCTGCAGAGTCTATTGACTGCTGCATCCATTTCGCAGGACTGAAAGCAGTGGGCGAATCTGTGGCTAAGCCCTGGGAATATTATTACAATAATATCAGCGGCACACTGGTTCTGGTGGATGTGATGCGCCGTCATAATGTGAAAAATATTATTTTCTCTTCCTCAGCCACAGTCTATGGCAATCCGGCTTTTATCCCGATTACGGAAGAGTGCCCTAAGGGACAGATTACCAATCCTTACGGACAGACCAAAGGAATGCTGGAACAGATTCTGATGGACATGCAGAAAGCGGACCCGGAATGGAATGTGATCCTGCTGCGGTATTTCAATCCTATCGGCGCTCATAAGAGCGGTACCATCGGGGAAAATCCCAATGGCATTCCCAATAACCTGATGCCTTATATTACACAGGTGGCAGTGGGAAAATTGAAAGAGCTGGGTGTATTCGGCAATGATTATGATACGCCGGACGGAACCGGGGTACGGGACTATATCCATGTAGTGGATCTGGCTAAGGGCCATGTGAAGGCCATCGAAAAGATCCGGCAGAATCCGGGAACGGAGATTTACAATCTGGGTACCGGTGCGGGCTACAGCGTACTGGATATTGTAAAGAACTTCGAAGAGGCTTCCGGGGTGAAGATTCCTTATGTAATCAAGGACAGGCGTGCAGGCGACATTGCCACCTGTTACGCGGATGCTTCCAAAGCAGAAAAGGAACTTGGCTGGAAAGCTGAGTATGGCATCCGGGAAATGTGTGAAGATTCCTGGAGATGGCAGAAAAACAATCCCAACGGATATGAAGAATAAAAGCAAGACGGAAAAACGCTCCCTGAACCTGTGTCAGGGAGCGTTTACACTGTCGCTTTTCGCCCGTTTGCTGTATGTAAGTACCTGATCGTTGAGGGAAAGCATCCGGTCATCCAGTTCATAAATAATCTTGGCACATTCGACCAGTTCGTTTTTGATGAATACGGGAGCTTTTCCTTCAAATTTGTAATTGATCTTGTGTTCCAGGCTGGCCCAGAAATCCATTGCCACAGTGCGGATCTGTATCTCCACTTTGGTATCGGCGCTTCTGTCCGACAGAAAGATGGGGATGGAAACGATCATATGATAGCTTCTGTAACCGCTGGGCTTGGGGTGCTTGATATAATCCTTGACAGAAAGCACTTTAATGTCACTCTGGTTGGCGATCATCTCTGCGATCCGGTAAATATCGGATGTAAAGGAGCAGATGACACGGATGCCGGCTATATCATTTACATAATTCACCATATTTTCTATGGTGGATTCATAGCCGTGCTTTTTGAGCTTTTTGACAATGCTTTCCGGCGATTTCAGCCTGGATTTGATATGCTCAATCGGATTATATCTATGCACATGCTGAAATTCATCATTTAAAATTTCCAGCTTGGTTCCGATTTCCTTTAATGCTGAATTGTAAATTAGTGTGACTTCCTTCCATGAGTCCACGCCGCTGTCTGATGAAGGTTTAAATTCCATTTGCATACCTCGTTTGTTTATGGCAGAATACTATTATTGTATGCCAAGAGCTACTGTAATATGATTATATCACAAAACAATTGGGATGTGTATTATTCACGAAAAATTAATAAATAGGAAAAAAGTATTGTGCAAAAAGACAGAGGAGGTGAAAGGATTCAGATGTTTCGCATGTGGTGTAAATTATGGAAGGACAACAGGATGATTCGGGATACGGTGGTTGAAAGACCGGAAGAGGATACCAGGACTCATAAAGTGTTTGCCGCTTTGGAAGAGTGCTGCGGCCGGTTTGATCTGGAGCAGCCTATCTGGCTTGACGCGGTGGTGAATGATTTTAAGCGTCACGCCAAAGCCAGATTTGTAAAGGACTGCTTCATTGAGGCGGTGGATTTTGATTATCTGGAAATACAGGTGATCGAAGAGGATGAAAAAAATGAAAGATAGGGGTATTTCTTATTGACATTGCATATAATATAACGTAATATTATAGATACAACAAGTAGTAATAAAAACTACATATAAGTATCTGGATATATGGAGGTGTCAGAATGCAGATTACGATAAGAGAACCGGGAAGTGCGATTACACATTTTATAGGTATGATGATGGCAGTGTTTGCTTCGGTGCCTTTGCTGGTAAAATCGGGAATGAGTGCGGGCACTACCTGCTTTGCCGCAATGGGAATCTTTATGCTCAGTATGATCCTGCTATATGGAGCCAGTACCACCTATCATGCGGTGAACGTATCGGCCAAAGCGCTGAAAGTATTCCGTAAAATAGACCATATGATGATATTCGTTATGATTGCAGGCTCCTATACGCCGGTCTGCCTGATCGTACTGGAAGGCAGGACCGGACTGTTTTTGCTGGGGCTGGTATGGGGGATTGCAATGTTTGGCATGACTGTCAATGTACTGTGGATCACCTGCCCCAAATGGTTTTCTTCTGCGGTTTATATTGCACTGGGATGGGTGTGCGTCCTTGTATTCGGTCAGCTTCGGGCGCTGCTGCCTTTGGGGGCGTTTCTGTGGCTGCTGGCCGGCGGTATCGTATATACCATAGGCGGTGTGATCTATGCATTGAAACTTCCGATCTTCAACGGAAAGCACGAAAATTTCGGCTCCCATGAAATATTTCATTTATTCGTGATCGGCGGAAGCATCTGTCATTTTATCTTTATGTATGGATATGTGGCATAACAGTAACGCTGAATGCATCATTTGTCGGTTTATTCATGTTCTTTGCAGGAGAGGTTGGTGATGTCTGCCTTGAATACACTGACAGCCTGCAGCATTGCATGGTCAAAATGCCAGTCCCGCTTTCCTGTGGTGTGTTCCAGAATGGAAAGCAGACCGGCTTCTTTCTCGGCAGGGTCCGTTACCATATGCAGGATGCCGTTTGCAATAATGCTCTGGTAGCGGGTCGAACAGCCACAGGCCAGGTCGGATACAATGAGCTGGCCGCCTGTATCCAGCTCAATCCCCACATGGGGATTTTTTTGAATCAAATCTATCTTACGGCCTTCTTTTGCACTGTGAAAATAGAAGGTATACTGCTCCTGCCGGATCACATATCCAAAATTCAGCGGTACAATATACACCTGTCCTTCATCGCAGAAGCCGATGCGGCAGCAGTAACAGCTCTCAACGATCTGCCGGATCTTTTCTTTGTCGGTGATTTCTCTGTCTTTTCTTCTCATGAAATAGCTTTTCCTTCCTATGGATAGTAGTTATATGGTATGATCGGAATACCTTTGGGCCAGGGGCTTTGTCCTTCCGGCGATAGAATCTGTAAAATGAGGAGTGCCCCGGCAATCATCTCTGACCACCGGGGCTATTATGAAAAAATTATCTATCTGTGTTAGGAAGAACTTATATATGTCGTCCTTCAAGCTGAATTAAGTATAGCATATGTTTATGAATAAAATATGAACAAAGTGTAACAATATGGTAAAATATTATAAAAGAAAAGTTGAATTATAATGATAAGTGTGCAGATTGCACAAGCAGGGGCATGAACCACTTTTCGTTGTAAAGAATGATCGGGTGAATTGGCAGTTATGAGCATCGAAACCTATAAAGAATTGCCAGAAAGAGTACGTACAAATCCGGTGATCCGCCGCATTGGAGCTTATAGAGTCACAGACGTTTCCCCTGACTATATCCGACTGCACAGTTGTCAATTTTTCGTAGAAATGATAGAATAAGCGATAGATAAGTTGTAAAGCGGATAGAAGATAAGGTGCGGAGGAAGATACATGGACAATTTTATGAACAGGCTGTCCCAGCGGTTCAACGCCCAGGAGATCATTAATGCAAATACCCAGGCGGAAGCTCAGGAGCTGGACCGTCTGAGAACACAGAGAAAAGAATATGATGAATGTATGCAGGAAATGCGCAGGCTGAATCTGAAAAATGTGGAGTCGGCTGAGAAGATACGGTCGCTGGCGGAAAAGGTAAATACACTGGCCGGCCGTGCCCTGGCAGAGCTGGATGAAAAGGAAAAGCAGGAGAATGGCCAGCTTGCCGCTCTGCAGGAGGCACTGGAAGAGGTACGCAGAGATCTGGCATCCATGCAGGCGGGAACGGAGCGGGAACTGAAAGAGCAGGGTGAGGTCCTGAAAGGCCTGACGGCGGCGCAGACGGCAGCAGAAGCTGCCAGAGATGAAGCCGGAGTGATTCAGAAAGAGCTGGCGGATATGCGCAGGGATGCGGCAGCCGCACAGACGGCGCTTATGGAAGCATGCAGCGGCGGGACATTGCAGAAAGAGCTGGCAAACGTGCACAGCGATATGGGGACTCTGCGGGAATTGTCAGAATCTGTTTTGTCAGAACTGAACAGAATGCAGGTAAAAGAGCAGTCGGCCAGAGAAGAGTCGGGAACGGCTCTTTCGGAAATGAGGCAGGAACTGGACAAGATAAGAGCTGCCGTGGAAGAAATGAAAGAAGCATTTGCGGAGAGCGGGGAGCTTGCCGGAGAGATTGAGGAAACATTAAAAGCATCTTCTGCGGAGCTGCAGGAGTTTATGCACCGGGAAAGCGTGAAAGTTTACAGAAATGTACAGGCGGTGCTGCTGGAAGAAAATAAAAATCAGATCAAAACGCTCAGTGAGAGCATACAGAAGGACAAGCCGGGAAGAAAGGGAATATATGCCCTTTTGGCAGTTATATTGCTGGCTTCCCTGGGGAATCTGGGGGTTTTGATTGCAAATATTCTGGGATTTTTTGCATGACGGTCAAAGAGAAGGCGGTAAGAGGAAATCCGGAGAGATTACGGCAGTCAGCAGGAAGGATGTGTTTATGAGCAAGCAGATTTGGAAGCCGGGCAATATGCTCTATCCCCTGCCTGCCGTACTGGTCAGTACGGCGGGCCGTGCAGGAGAGCAAAACCTGTTTACGGTGGCATGGACCGGGACGGTCTGTTCGGATCCGCCCATGCTTTCGATCTCTGTCAGAAAGGAGCGGCATTCTTATGCCATGATCCGGGAAAGCGGAGAGTTTGTGATCAATCTGACCACAGAAAAGCTGGCGTTTGCCACAGATTACTGTGGTGTCAGAAGCGGCAGGGATGTAAATAAGTGGAAAGAAATGAACCTGACGCCAGTGCCATCCGAGACAGTGGGTGCGCCGCTGGTTGCAGAAAGTCCGGTAAACATCGAATGTAAGGTGACAGATGTGCTGGAGCTGGGAAGTCACGATATGTTTCTGGCAAAAGTGACCTGTGTCCATGCCCAGGAAGGTTATATGGACAGGAGTGGTAAGTTTGATCTGTCAAAGGCAAGGCCAATCGTATATTCCCATGGGACCTATTATGCACTGGGCAGGGCGATAGGGACTTTTGGTTATAGTGTGCGGAAAAAGTAAGCGTCAATGCTTTTTAAATTCTTCGCCCCGGCCCAGCAGACTGCCCCGGACTACGGCGTCTTTTCCGTAGCGTTTTCGTATGGCGTCAATGGTTTCGTCCAGTTTATGCTGTTTTTCGTATCGCTGCGGCTGTTCCAGATCAAACAGGGACAGTTGCACCGCCTCTCCGGTCTGACAGAGCTTTGCGGTACGGATTCCCAGGAGACGGATGGGCGCCTGATTCCATATTTCGTCAAAGAGTCTGCAGGCGGTTTCATAAATCATCCGGTCATTGTCCACCGGAGCGGAAAAGGTGGTCTGATGGGATACGGTCTGAAAGTCGGCATATTTGATTTCGATGCTTTCTGACAGAGCCTGCTGTCGGGCAGCCCGCAGTCTGGATGCCACGGATTCCGACAGAGAGAGCAGGGCGGTTTTGGCCTGGCGGGCGGTCACGGCATCCTGAGGAAGCGTAATGGAGTTGCCGATGCCTTTGGCTTTGACCGGCCGGGTGATGACAGGAGCGTCATCTATGCCATTGGCATACTGCCAGAGCAGCCGTCCATGACTTTTTAAATGGGCTTCCAGAATTTGCGGATCGGTGCGGGCCAGATCTCCAATGGTAAGGATTTCCAGCTTCCGCAGTGTTTCCACGCTGGAGTTTCCGCACATATATAAAGAAGAAACCGGAAGCGTCCACATCTTTTTTTCAATTTCCCAGGAAAATAACGTATGTGTCAGGTTGGGTTTTTGGAAATCGGAGGCCATTTTGGCCAGTACCCTGCGGTCGGAAACCCCTATATTTACTGTAAAACCAAAGGTTTTCAGGATTTCTTCCCGGATATGGTCTGCCCCTGACACAGGTGTCTTATATTGCTGTGCTATGGGAGTAAAGTCCATATAACATTCGTCCACACTGACCTGTTCAATATCAGGACAAAAATCTGACAGATATGTCATCAACTCTCCGGAACATTTTGCATACAGGGTATGATCCGGCGGTACCATAATCAGAGATGGACATTTCCGGAATGCATTGACCACCGGCTCGCCGGTTTTGATGCCGTATTTTCTGGCTGGATCGGATTTGGCCAGTACTACGCCGCGGCGTTTTTCCATATCGCCGCCTACGATGGAAGGGATCAGCCGCAGGTCCTGGGTATCACCGTCTGAGAGACGCTCCAGTGCAGTCCAGCTTAAATAGGCAGAATTAACATCTATATGAAATATAATCGAATCCATGCGCACCTCCTGTTTACTCTTCATTGTACAGATATGGAAAAATCTTTACAAGTAAAAAATTAACTGTTAGAATAAAAGTGTTACAGAATTATTACATGACTGTTGGCGGAAACGGCAGTCATTCATGACAATAGAAAGTTCACACAGTGTGCTTTCTATTGTTTGTTCATAAGAACAGAAAGTCTGCAAAATAAGTATGAAAAATCCGAACAAGATGAAATGGGCATATCTGAAAGGAATGGGACTGGCAGTTATTGTCAGTGCTTTCTTTCTGCCCTGTTATATGAAACTGGAACATACAGGCAATAATATTTTTTATGTAACACTGAATGGTGTGGCAGTGGGAACCAGTGCGGCGGAGGATGTGGAAGCTCTGGTAAGGCAGGCCCGTCTGCAGGTGGCAGGTGAAAGTGAGGAACCTGTTATGCTGGAAGCGGAAGTGGCTGTAGAAGGGGAAGAGGTATATTTTGGCAGAGTGGATCCGGAAGAGACGATCATCACCAATATGGCGGAGGTAATGAAAGCCAGTGAGGTGGAAACCCTGGCCCGTTCCTATACGGTGAAGATCAATGATTTTACGGTGAATCTGGCCAGCTCCCAGGATGTACTGGGGCTTTTGAATGCGGTATTCGATCAGTATGATACCACTGATAATTATGGAGTCCGTCTGGTGCTGGATCCTTTCCGGGAACTGAATGTGCTCACCACTCAGGTGACGAACCGGGAGGAAGAGAGGAAAAAGGAAGAAGAGAGCAATGATTTCCGCAGAACGGCCGGGGTGGATGCCTGTCTGGCGCAGTCAGACAGCGTGCCGGAGAGCGGAGGAGAAAAGGATTTTTCCGATTATGAACTGGGCCTGATCTCTATGGCATACGGGGATGCCGTGGAGGTTGTGGAGGCGTATCTGCCGCCGGAGGATGTGACACCGCTGCAGGAAGCCATCGAACGGGTGACAAAGAAGCAGGAGAAAAATAAAATTTACGAGGTGGTGTCAGGAGATACACTGTCCCAGATCGCAGAGGACAACGGGCTGCCGATGGACAGGCTGATTGACATGAATCCCACTATTGAAAACGAAAGCTCCACCATCCGTGTAGGAGATGAAATCATTGTAACCGCTCCGGAGCCGGAGCTGTCTGTGGTACGCCAGGAACAGCAGTACTATGAGGAAGATTATGATGCGGATGTCATTTATATAGACAATGACAGTTGGTATACAACGGAGCGGGTCACCAGGCAGGAGCCGTCGGCAGGCCACAGGAGAGTTGTGGCGGTAGTTTCTTATCGCAATGATGCGGAGACCGGACGGGAAATCCAGAAAGAAGAAGTGACAATGGAGGCGGTGCCCAAGATCGTGGAACGGGGCACCAAGACGCCGCCCACTTATATCAAGCCGATTTCCGGCGGCCGGCTTTCCTCCGGTTTCGGAAGGCGGAACGCACCTACCAAAGGAGCTTCCAGCAATCATAAGGGAATCGACTGGGCCACCCCCATTGGGACCGCGGTTATGGCTTCCTGCGATGGTGTGGTGACAAAGGCCGGCTGGGGCAGCGGCTACGGATATGTGGTATATATCGATCACGGAGACGGAAGGCAGACCAGATACGGTCATTTGAGTAAGGTGCTTGTGAAAGCGGGACAAAAGGTATCCCAGGGACAGAAAATTGCCCTCAGCGGGAATACAGGCAGAAGTACAGGGCCGCATGTGCATTTTGAAATTTTAATCGGGGGGACGCAGGTCAATCCGCTGAATTATCTCAGCTAAAAGACAAATAGCGGCTGCCTGATTCCATACAAAGGAAAATACTCTGGCTTTACAAATGAGAGAAATGTGGTATACTACTTAATAGTCTTAATTTTTCAGAGGTCAAAATGATGGAACAATATGCGATTAAAGGTGGTAATCCATTGGTCGGTGAAGTGGAAATCGGCGGTGCCAAAAATGCTGCATTGGCGATATTGGCTGCTTCTGTGATGACGGATGAGACCGTAATGATAGAAAATATGCCTGATGTACGGGATACCAATGTACTGTTGCAGGCCATTTCCAGCATCGGCGGGATCGTGGAGCGGATTGACAGACATACAGTGAAGATCAACGGTTCTCAGATTCACGATCTGGTGATTGACGGTGATTATATTAAAAAGATCAGAGCATCTTATTACCTTCTGGGTGCTCTTTTGGGGAAATACAAAAAAGCCGAAGTGGCATTGCCGGGAGGCTGTAATATCGGCAGTCGGCCTATTGACCAGCATCTGAAAGGCTTTCGTGCGCTGGGAGCGGAAGTCAACATTGCCCACGGTTTGATTATTGCCCAGGCGGATACCCTGCGGGGCAATCATATCTACATGGATGTGGTAACCGTGGGGGCCACCATCAATGTGATGATGGCGGCGGTGATGGCAGAAGGTATGACGATTATAGAAAATGCAGCCAAAGAGCCTCATGTGGTGGATCTGGCCAATTTCCTGAACAGCATGGGGGCCAATATCAAAGGCGCCGGGACGGATGTGATCCGTATCCGGGGCGTGGCGAAGCTGCACCGGACGGAATATGCCATCATTCCCGATCAGATTGAGGCAGGAACTTTTATGTTTGCGGCGGCTGTGACGAAGGGGGATATCACCGTAAAAAATGTGATTCCCAAGCATCTGGAGTCTATCAGTGCAAAGCTGCTGGAGATTGGCTGTGAGATAGAGGAGTCGGATGATGCAGTGCGCGTGGTGGCCTCCAGGAAGCTGCGGCACACCCATGTTAAGACATTGCCATATCCGGGATTTCCCACAGATATGCAGCCGCAGATTGCTGTTGCGCTGGGGCTTTCCAATGGGACTAGCATTGTGACGGAAAGTATTTTTGAAAACCGGTTTAAATATGTGGATGAGCTGGCCCGTATGGGCGGCAGTGTGAAGGTAGAGGGCAATACGGCGATTATCAATGGGGTGGAGCGTTATACAGGCGCCAGCATAACGGCGCCGGATCTGCGTGCAGGCGCAGCGCTTGTGCTGGCCGGACTGGCGGCAGAAGGATTTACCACCATTGATGAGATACGTTATATCGAGAGAGGATATGAGGATTTTCCGCAAAAATTAAAAAGTCTGGGCGCTCAGATCGAGCTGGTGGATACAGACAAGGCTTTGCAGAAATTTAAATTGTGTGCAGGTTAAGACGGATTTGAGAGTCGGGGCGGCGGCAGAAAGTGCCGGCGCCCTTTGTGGTCTGGCTGCAGTTTCGGGATATGCTCTCCGTAAAGAGTTCCGGCACAGGGGTGTTACAGAGGCGGGCAGGGCACTTGTCCGGCAGTTGATAGAAACAGCGTCATATATAAAACAGGCTTTTTCGGGAAAAAGATTGACAGACCGCATATTTGGGTGTATGCTGTATTTGTTAAAAAGAAAACTTTATATCGCCTATTTTCTCTTATTCAGAGTGGTGGAGGTACATAGGACCTGAGAAGCCACGGCAACCCCGGAAGGAAGGTGCCAACCTGAGCGAACTGATCGAACAATAAGAGGATTTGAGTATGTGATGTGATCAAGTCCGCTTATATAAGCGGATTTTTTGTTTCTGAGGATTTGTATGTGAAACACGTTCCGCAGAGACGTACAGGTTGATTGTACAGACTGAATTTGTACTCTATGAGGGAAAATTTCGGAGGCGGAGAATATTCCGGCGGGATATTGCAGTTTTCAGACCATTTCACCAAATAGCTTATAAAGGGCTTTTTTGTGAAAAATATAGAAGAACAGAGAGGAAAAACAAATGGAGAAACTTTTATTTACTTCCGAGTCCGTAACGGAAGGGCATCCTGACAAAATGTGTGATGCCATATCAGATGCCATTCTGGATGCGCTGATGGAAAAGGATCCGATGAGCCGGGTGGCGTGTGAATCAGCAAGCTGTACCGGATTTGTGCTGGTGACAGGAGAGATTACCACCAACGCCTATGTGGACATTCAGAAAATTGTCCGTGAAACGGTAAAAGAGATCGGCTATGACCGGTCCGAATATGGGTTTGACGGCAATACCTGTGCAGTTATGGTAGCGATTGATGAGCAGTCCTCAGATATTGCAATGGGTGTGGACAAGGCCCTGGAAGCAAAGGAAAACAGAATGTCAGATGCGGAGATCGAGGCCATCGGCGCAGGGGATCAGGGTATGATGTTTGGCTATGCCAGCAATGAAACACCGGAATATATGCCGTATCCCATTTCGCTTGCCCATAAGCTGGCGCTGCAGTTGACGAAGGTACGCAAGGACGGTACACTGAAATATCTGCGTCCCGACGGAAAGAGTCAGGTTTCGGTGGAATATGATGAGGACGGGAACCCTAAGCGTCTGGAAGCAGTGGTGCTTTCCACACAGCATGATCCGGATGTGACACAGGAACAGATTCATGAGGACATTAAGAAATATGTATTTGACCCGGTTCTTCCCAGGGATATGATTGATGATGAAACAAAATTCTTTATCAATCCTACGGGCCGTTTCGTAATCGGAGGACCGCATGGTGACGCAGGACTCACCGGACGGAAGATCATCGTGGATACTTATGGCGGATATGCCCGTCACGGCGGCGGCGCTTTCTCCGGAAAGGACTGTACAAAGGTAGACCGTTCCGCGGCTTATGCAGCCCGCTATGTGGCAAAGAACCTTGTGGCGGCTGGACTGGCAGATAAATGCGAGATTCAGCTTTCCTACGCCATTGGTGTGGCACAGCCTACCTCCGTTATGGTGGATTCGTTCGGCACCGGCAAGGTATCGGATGAAAAGCTGGTGGAAATCGTGCGCGAGAATTTTGATCTGCGTCCGGCAGGCATCATCAAAATGCTGGATCTGCGCCGGCCGATCTACAAACAGACGGCAGCATACGGCCATTTCGGACGCAACGATCTGGATCTTCCCTGGGAAAAGACGGATAAGGCGGACGGATTGCGGAGCTATCTGTAAAAACAGAGAAATCAAAAAAGAATACAACAGGAAGGGGACCGGCCGTACAGACCGGTCCTTTTCCTGTTGGTTTTGGGAAATTGCCTGATACAATACCATGCAGATACAATTTTCCTTCCCTGCTAACGATTGTCAGGAAAAATGAAACGTAGTATAATATATGCGGGAAAAATCTGTTTCTAAGTGGGCCCGGAAATCATGTGGGTGGATGAAAGCATATGGGATTCTGGATGAAAATAATAGATTTCATAGAAAAAGACGTGGAAAATGCCAATGAGACCAAAAGAGCTTCTGTGATTATGCGTTCTTTTTCTCTGGTTATGTGTGTTTATTTTCTGGTGCAGGGCGTATGTCTGGCTGTCTGCAGGCAATGGGCCGGTACGGGAGTGAGCCTGCTGTGTCTTATAGGCTATGTGGTGGCATTTGGTTATACGTATCGGAATCGTACCAAAACTGCCATGTGGTATACTTTTCTTTCCACGATAAGCTGGGTATTGCTTTTTGTGGTGCTGTTTGGCTGGGACTGCGGTGCGCAGCATTTTCTGTTTGCCCTGCTGATTCTGTATATTGCGGTCAGTCATGAGAGTACGCGCCGTAAGATACTGGCGGCGGCCTTTTTGTGCATGGTCCGGCTTATGCTGTATCAGTATACCGGCCTTTTTGAACCGTTGATTTTACTGGACCGGATTGCCGCAGTCCTTATGCAGGTGATCAATACGGTCAGTATTTTTATCACATTGTCGATGATCGTGATTCTGTTTTGTCAGGACTCTCTGTCAATGGAAAAAAAGCTGGTGGCATACAATGAAAGGCTGCGGGAAACTTCCATGCGGGATCCGCTGACAAAGCTGTATAACAGGCGGGCAATGGTGGAGTATATGAATGAGCTGGTAGCCAGAAGCGCCTGGTTTAATATAGCCATTGGAGACATTGATTTTTTTAAGAAAGTAAACGATACATATGGGCATGAAGCCGGGGATGCGGTACTGGTACATACTGCCGGCCTGCTGGCATCTTATATGGAACAAAAAGGACGGGTATGCCGGTGGGGCGGGGAGGAATTTCTGCTGGTATTTGAGGCTGTGAACGGGGAAGAGGCGCTGCAGGAGCTGGAGAAGGTACGGACTTTGGTCAGTCAGCAGCAGATCGGTTACAAGGGACAGAGCATTTCCGTGACCATGACATTCGGGCTGGACGAGTACAGCAGCCATCATCCCATTGATGTTACCATTAACAGTGCAGATCAGAAACTATACATGGGCAAGAGTCAGGGCAGGAACCGGGTTGTTTTCTGATGTGTCTGCCAGGATAAAGAAACCGGAGTGTACGATATGGCATTTACACATTTGCACGTCCATACAGAATATTCTCTGCTGGACGGGTCCAATAAGATCAAAGAATATGTGAAGCGGGTCAGAGAGCTGGGCATGAACAGCGCTGCCATTACGGATCACGGTGTTATGTATGGCGTCATTGATTTTTACCGGGCCGCCAGGGAGGCAGGGATCAATCCCATCATTGGCTGCGAGGTCTATGTGGCGCCGGGCTCCCGTTTTGATAAGGAACTGACCGGCGGAGAGGATCGATATTATCATCTGGTGCTTCTGGCGGAAAACAATACAGGCTATGCCAATCTGGTGAAGATCGTGAGCAGAGGCTTTACAGAAGGATATTATTATAAGCCTCGTGTGGATATGGAGGTGCTGCAGGAGTTCCATGAAGGAATCATTGCACTTTCCGCCTGTCTGGCCGGAGAGGTGCAGCGGTATATCATAAAGGGAATGATCCAGGAGGCAAAGAAGGCGGCCAGACGGTATGAGGAATGTTTCGGAAAAGGCAATTTCTTTTTGGAGCTGCAGGATCACGGGATTCCAGATCAGAAAACAGTCAACACGGCGCTGCTGCGGCTGAGCCGGGAGCTGGAGATTCCGCTGGTGGCCACCAACGATGTACATTATACCTATGCGGAGGATGAAAAACCGCATGACATCCTGCTCTGTATCCAGACCGGCAAAAAGCTGGCGGATGAGGACAGGATGCGGTATATGGGCGGACAGTACTATGTCAAAAGTGAGGAAGAAATGAAAGGGTTGTTTCCCTATGCCTGGGAAGCCGTGGAAAACACTCAGCGGATTGCTGACAGGTGTCATGTGGACATCGAGTTTGGCGTGACCAAGCTGCCTCATTATGAGGTGCCGGAGGGGTATACCTCCTGGACTTATCTGCAGGAACTGTGCCGCCGGGGACTGGCCGGGCGGTATCCGGAGCAGACTGCAGACACAGACGGCGGGAAAGAGCTGCAGGAGCGGCTGGACTACGAGCTGAACGTGATCAGGACGATGGGGTATGTGGATTATTTTCTGATCGTGTGGGATTTTATCAACTATGCCAAGAAAAACGGCATAGCGGTAGGGCCGGGCAGAGGCAGTGCGGCAGGCAGCATTGTATCCTATTGTCTGAGTATCACAGATATTGACCCGATCCGGTATAGTCTGCTGTTTGAACGGTTCCTGAACCCGGAGCGTGTTTCCATGCCTGATATTGATATTGATTTCTGCTTTGAACGGAGGCAGGAAGTGATCGATTATGTGGGCGAGAAATACGGGCATGATAAGGTGGTGCAGATCGTTACTTTCGGTACACTGGCGGCCAAAGGTGTGATCCGGGATGTGGGAAGAGTGATGGATCTGCCGTACAGCTATGTGGACTCTATTGCCAGAATGGTGCCCAATGAGCTGAACATTACCATCGACAGGGCGCTGGAGGTCAATCCTGAGTTTCGTACTCTGTATGAAAGCGATGAACAGGTACATAATCTGATCACTATGTGTAAACGTCTGGAAGGGCTGCCAAGACACACTTCCATGCATGCGGCCGGCGTGGTGATCTGTCCGGAGAGTGCGGATGAATTTGTACCGCTTTCCAGAGGTTCCGACGGCTCTGTTACCACGCAGTTTACCATGACCACGCTGGAAGAGCTGGGGCTTTTGAAAATGGATTTTCTGGGCCTGCGTACTTTGACGGTGATACAGAGCGCGGTGGACAACATCCGCAAAAGCAGCGGAACAGTCATTGACATGAGTAAGATAGACTACAATGACAAGGCGGTGCTGGAGGCGATCGGGACCGGCAGGAATGAAGGGGTCTTTCAGATCGAGAGCGGCGGAATGAAAAATTTCATGAAGGAGCTGAAGCCGCAGAATCTGGAAGATATCATAGCGGGAATATCCCTGTACCGGCCGGGGCCGATGGATTTTATTCCCAGATACATCAAAGGGAAAAACAGTCAGAAGGATATCGTATATGATTGTCCCCAGCTGGAACCCATTCTGGCGCCCACCTATGGCTGTATCGTCTATCAGGAGCAGGTGATGCAGATTGTCCGGGATCTGGGCGGCTATACACTGGGGCGGAGCGATCTGGTGCGCCGGGCCATGAGTAAGAAAAAACAGGCTGTGATGGAAAAGGAGCGGGCGAATTTTATCTTTGGCAATCCGGAAGAGGGAGTGCCGGGCTGTATCGCACGGGGCATTCCGGAGAGTACGGCCAGCCGGATCTATGATGAAATGATGGATTTTGCCAAGTATGCCTTTAACAAGTCTCATGCGGCCTGCTATGCGGTGGTTTCCTATCAGACAGCATGGCTGAAATATTATTATCCATTGGAGTTTATGGCGGCGCTGCTGACATCTGTGATTGACAATCCCAAAAAGGTGTCCGAATATATCCTGGCCTGCAGAGGTATGGGAATCGCCATTCTGCCGCCCGACATCAATTCTGGAGAAGCGGGCTTTTCCGTATCGGAGGGCGCTATCCGCTATGCGCTGACGGCGATCAAGAGCATCGGCAGGGGCGTGATCGAATGCATCGTGGAGGAGCGGGAACAAAGAGGGCCGTACAAAAATCTGAAGGATTTTATTACCCGTACTACCGACAGTGAACTGAATAAGAGAGGGATCGAAAATCTGATCAAGGCAGGTGCGTTCGACGGACTGGGCGGGACGAGAAAGCAACTGATGAGTATTTATATCCAGGTCCTGGAAAGCATTCAGCAGGATAAGAAAAATAATATGGCAGGGCAGCTCACACTGTTTGATCTGGCCAGTGAAGAGGATAAGGACAGCTATGATATCCGTCTGCCGGATGTGGGAGAGTATTCCAGAGAGATGATGCTGGCGTTTGAAAAAGAGGTATTGGGCATCTATATCAGCGGGCATCCGCTGCAGGAATATGAGGGGATCTGGAAAAAGCACATTACGGAAACAACCGCTTCTTTTCTTCTGGATGAAGAAACCGGTGCGGTGTCCGTGGAAAACGGCAGCAGCGTCACCATCGGAGGCATCATTGCAGGTAAAAAGATCAAGTACACGAAGAATGACAAAGTAATGGCCTTTCTGCAGTTGGAAGATCTGGCGGGCAGCATTGAGGTAATCGTATTTCCGAGAGATTATGAGAAATACAGCTCCAAACTGGTGATGGACAACAAAGTATTTATCCGGGGAAGGGCCAGTGTGGAAGATGAAAAGGACGGCAAGCTGATCTGCGAGGAGATTACCTCCTTTGATGAGATCCCCAGAACACTCTGGATCAAGTTCCGTTCTATGGAAGCCTATGAACAGGGGCAGGAAAGCCTGTTTTCTCTGTTAAGTGGCTCAGACGGAAGGGACCGGGTGACGATCTATATCGAACAGCCCAGAGTCATGAAAAAGCTGCCGGCCAATATGAGTATCCGGGCGGATGAGGCGCTGCTTGAGGCATTGGGAGTACGATTCGGAAATGAGAATGTAAAAGTCGTATAATGTATGGAAAATCATTGAAATCAATTCAGAAACAGTTTAGAATGTAGGAAAACGCTACAATTCACAAGGAGGAACCAGCATGGCAAGAGAGATTAAGACCATCGGTGTGTTGACAAGCGGCGGGGATGCGCCGGGCATGAATGCGGCTATCCGTGCAGTTGTCCGGAAAGCAATCAGTAACGGCGTTAAAGTAAAGGGGATTAAAAAAGGGTATCAGGGGCTTTTAAACGAAGAAATCGTAGATATGGAGGCCAGGAGTGTATCGGATACGATACAGAGGGGCGGCACTATATTGGGTACGGCAAGATGCCACGAATTCCGTACAGAAGAGGGGCAGGCCAAAGGTGCGGAAATCTGCAGAAAGCATGGCATTGACGGACTGGTCGTTATCGGCGGCGACGGCTCTTACAGGGGGGCACAGGCGCTTTCCCGTCAGGGCATCAATACCATCGGTCTGCCGGGGACCATCGATCTGGATATTGCCTGTACGGAATATACCATCGGATTTGATACGGCGGTCAATACGGCTATGAACGCTATTGACAAGGTACGTGATACTTCTTCCTCTCATGAACGCTGCAGTATCATTGAGGTTATGGGCAGAAATGCCGGATATATCGCGCTTTGGTGCGGCGTGGCAAACGGAGCGGAGGATATCCTGTTGCCGGAACGGTATGATTACAATGAGCAGGAAATTATCAACAATATTATCCGCAACAGAAAGAAGGGCAAAACCCATCATATCATTATCAATGCGGAAGGCATCGGCCATTCCACTTCAATGGCCCGCAGGATAGAGGCGGCTACCGGTGTGGAAACCAGAGCCACTATCTTGGGTTACATGCAGAGAGGCGGCAGTCCTACCTGCAAAGACCGGTTCTATGCATCCATTATGGGAGCTTATGCGGCAGATATTCTCTGTGAAGGCAAGACGAACCGGGTGGTAGGATATCAGCATGGCAAGTTCCTGGACTTTGATATTGAAGAAGCGCTGGCGATGAAGAAAGACATCAATGATTTCCAGTTTGATGTAAGCAAGGTATTGTCACTGTGATCACGGAAGTGAAAGAAAAAGGAGCTGTGCAATGATTACAAGTCCTGGGAATGCAAGGATGAAAGCGGTCATGCAGATGAAACAGAAAGCAAAAGTGCGCAGGGAAACGGATGCCTTCCTGGCGGAAGGCATCAAAATGTTTCTGGAGGCGCCCACGGAGCGGATTCGGGAAGTCTATATTTCCGAATCTTTTTCCTGTCCGGACAAAAAGCTGGAAGCGGCTGTCAGGGAAAAGCTGGACAGAGAACTTGGCAGGGAACAGAAAGAAGTCGTTTCACGGGAAGTGTTTGACAAGATCTCGGCTACCTGTTCTCCGCAGGGGATTCTCTGTGTGATGAAAGCATATCATTATACACTTTCCGATCTGCTGCAGAAAGAAGCGCCTCTTCTGCTTTTGCTGGAAAATATACAGGACCCCGGCAATCTGGGGACAATGCTCCGGACGGGAGAGGGTGCAGGCATCGACGGGGTGATCCTCTCGGCGGATTCGGCGGATATGGGCAATCCCAAAACGGTGCGCTCCACGATGGGATCGGTGTACCGTGTCCCTTTTCTGTATACGGAAAGCCTGCCAGATACCATCAAAACGCTGCAGGATAGGGGGATCCGGATCTTTGCGGCACATCTGCAGGGGGAAACGGATTATGATGCATGTGACTACAAAGGCGGCAGCGCATTTCTGATCGGCAATGAAAGCAAAGGGCTGAAACCGGAGACGGCTGCTCTGGCCGATCAGTATATGAAGATTCCCATGAAAGGCGCGGTGGAATCTCTGAATGCAGGGATTGCAGCCGCCCTTCTGATGTATGAAGCGGCACGGCAAAGGAGGAAATCGAAATGAAAATCGGAATCATCGGACTGGGCAACATGGCGGATGCGGTAATCGGCGGCATGCTGAAAAAAGAAATTGTAACAAAAGAAGAGATTACAGGTTCCGCAGCCACTGAGCAGACCGTCAGACGGATGGCAGAGAAATACGGGATCAAAACCACCAGAGACAACCGGGCAGTGGCAGGAAATGCACAAGTGCTGATTCTTGCCGTAAAGCCGCAGTTTCTGGAAACGGTCATCGGAGAGATCAGGGATGACGTACGGGAAGAAACGCTGTTGGTCACCGTTGCAGCCGGAAAATCCATTGACTGGTATGAAAAATCCTTTGGCAGACCCATCCGGCTGGTGCGCTGCATGCCCAATACACCGGCCCTGGTGGGTGAGGGGTGCACCGCCGTATGTCCCAATCAGTCTGTGAGCGAAGAAGAAAAGGCATATGTGCTGCAGCTGATGGGAAGTTTCGGCAGGACCTGCCTGATTCCCGAATCCCGTATGGATGCTTTTTCGGCCGTGGCGGGCAGCTCACCGGCTTTCGCGTTTCTGTTTCTGGAAGCGCTGGCAGACGGCGGTGTGGCGGCAGGCATGACACGGGAAGAATCCATACAGGCGGCAGCGCAGGCTATGCTGGGCAGTGCCAGACTGCTGCTGGAAACGGGCAGACATCCGGGCACCCTGAAGGATATGGTCTGTTCGCCGGGCGGCACCACCATTCAAGGAGTCCGGGCACTGGAACGGGCAGGCATCCGCGGTGCGGTGATGGATGCGGTGGATGCGTGTGTGGAACGGGCAAAGCAGCTTTGATATTTTAAATGTTTCAGGAAAAAATATCAAAAATATGGAATAAAATTCTCCTAAAATGTTAAAACTTGACAATGTGTCATTTATTTGATATGATTTAAAAAATGATTAACAAATTTGTAATATTTTCATCATAAATTTGTTAATAACATTTTGGAGGGAATTATGAAAACAAGGGGCAGAAGGCTGCTACATCACCTGTCCGGTATCCTTATGGGAGTTGCTGCATTTGGTTTGTTGCAGATAGCTGCTGTTGCCGGCAATACAGATAGCCTGCACTCGCTGAATGTTGGCGCGGCTGCAATACTGGATGCCGATTTGACAGTGGAAGAAAAGGGTAATTCGGAGGTCGCATCAGTTTCACGGGATGTGGAAAAAAATGCGGGAGCGGACAAAGACAAGGACAAGGAGGCGCCGGAAGAGGACGACGCCGAGGAGTCCAACCTGGTTATGGCAAATGTGGAAAACGCAGTGAATGTAAGAAAAGAGGCGAGCGAGGACTCTGAAAAGGTCGGCAAGCTGTACAGTGACTGCGGCGGTGAGATATTGGAAAGGCGTAACGGTTGGACGAAGTTAAGATCCGGAAATGTAACAGGCTGGACAAAGGATGAATATCTCCTGTTCGGAGAAGAAGCGGAGAACATGGCCGAAGATCTGGGCAATCTGATTGCGACGATTGAGGCGGATACGCTTCGGATCAGAAAGGAACCCCAGTCCGATGCAGGCGTATGGGGTTTGGTCGGAAAAAATGAAGAAATGAAGGCGCTGGATATCATCAATGATGAGTGGGTCAGTGTGGAATGGCAGGGAGATATCGGATATGTGTCCGCAGAATATATCAAGATAAAGTTTGTCATTGATTCCGGCGAAACTATGGAAGAAATCAAAAAAAGAGAAGAAAAAGAACTGGAAGAGAAGCGCAAGGCTGATGAGGCTAAGGCAAAGCTGACAGAAAACCGCGGCGCGGTTCCGGTGAATGCCTCTGATGATATGCTCCTGGCGGCGCTGATACAGTGTGAAGCAGGCAACCAGCCTTATGAAGGCAAGCTGGCAGTGGGTGCGGTAGTTATGAACCGTGTACGCAGCGGCGGTTATCCGAACACCATACAGGGTGTGATCTATGCATCAGGACAGTTTACGCCTGCCGGTAACGGTAAGGTAGCCAAACGGCTGGAGTCGGGCGGCATCCAGGAAAGCTGCATTCAGGCAGCGCGGGAAGCCATTGCAGGTGCGTCCAATGTGGGCGGCGCCACCCATTTCAGAAGAGCAGGCAACCATGACGGACTGGTCATCGGCAACCATGTATTCTGGTAATGCAGAAAATATAGTAATATAATTGTAATAATATAGAAAGAAAAGACAAAGTGATAAAGAAGTAATATGAAAGAAGAAGGATATTGCAAAGGCGCGGCCGGAGGAATATCCTTTTTTGTGCTACGGCTTTGTAAGGCCGTTCAGTATGAGCAGGACAGAAATATATGGGATTCCCACGCTTTTACTTGAATGAAAAGAATTTCTATAGTAAGATGAAAATGCATATTGAAAGAAAGGGGAGATGCTATGTGTTATTTAACTGGAATATGGCAGTTGTCTGGCTGATTGTCCTTGTGGCCTGCCTGGCTATCGAGATTGCTACGCTGGGTCTGACTTCCATATGGTTTGCAATCGGTGCACTGGCGGCGACAGTGGCGGCGCTTTTGAATCTTCCGCTGTGGATGCAGAATACATTTTTTATTCTTGTATCCCTTGTACTGCTCTTTTTTACCAGACCCGTTGCGGTGAAGTACTTTAATAAGGACAGGATCAAAACCAATGCGGAAAGTCTGATCGGGAAGCAGGCAATTGTAATCAGCGGTATAGATAATCTGCAGGGAACCGGGCAGATCATGGTAAGCGGCCAGGAATGGAGCGCGAGGGCAATGGAGGAATCTGTGAAGTTTCCGGTGGGCGCAGTGGTGGAAATAACAGCCATACAGGGTGTGAAACTGATTGTTAAAGAAAGAAAAGAGGAGAGTTAACATGGGTGCTATTATCGTATTGATTTTATTTCTGATTGTTCTTTGGATCGCAGCTTCCTGCATCCGTATTGTGCCGCAGGCCAATGCGTATGTGGTAGAGCGTCTGGGCGCTTATCAGGGAACTTGGGCAGTTGGGATTCACTTCAAGGTTCCTTTTATTGATAAGGTAGCCAAAAAAGTTATCCTGAAGGAGCAGGTTGTGGATTTTGCACCGCAGCCGGTGATTACCAAGGATAACGTAACCATGCAGATTGATACGGTGGTATTTTTTCAGATCACGGATCCCAAGCTGTTTGCCTATGGCGTGGAAAACCCGATTATGGCCATTGAAAATCTGACGGCTACCACACTGCGTAATGTGATCGGTGAGATGGAGCTGGATCAGACACTGACTTCCAGAGAGGTGATTAATACCAAGATGCGTTCATCCCTGGATATCGCAACAGACCCCTGGGGCATCAAGGTAAACCGTGTGGAGCTGAAAAACATCATTCCTCCGGCGGCAATCCGTGACGCAATGGAAAAACAGATGAAGGCAGAGCGGGAGCGTCGTGAAGCGATCCTGCGTGCAGAAGGAGAAAAGAAGTCCACAGTGCTGGTGGCGGAAGGTAAGAAGGAGTCTGCAATCCTGGAGGCTGAGGCAGAGAAACAGTCTGCAATCCTGCGTGCGGAAGCACAGAAAGAAAAGATGATCCGTGAGGCAGAAGGTGAAGCGGAAGCAATTCTGAAAGTACAGAAGGCTACGGCTGACGGTCTGCGTTTTATCAGAGAAGCAGGCGCGGACGAGGCGGTGATCCGGCTAAAGAGCCTGGAGGCATTTGAAAAGGCGGCTGACGGACGGGCAACAAAGATTATCATTCCTTCCGAGATCCAGGGGATTGCAGGACTGGCTTCTTCGGTAAAGGAGTTTATAGGGCAGTAACGGATTCATAGTAAGGAAGTTGACAGATGAATTTAAAGGGACGACATTTTTTAAAACTGCTGGATTATACACCGGAGGAGATTTTATACCTGCTGGATCTGGCGGCGGAGCTAAAGGATAAAAAGAAGCGGGGGATTCCTGTGGACTGCCTGCGGGGCAGGAATGTGGCGCTGATTTTTGAAAAGACCAGTACGAGAACACGGTGTGCGTTTGAGGTGGCAGCGCATGATCTGGGGATGGGGACTACATATCTGGACCCCTCCGGCTCTCAGATCGGTAAGAAAGAAAGCATTGCTGATACGGCAAGGGTGCTGGGACGGATGTACGAAGGCATCGAATACCGGGGTTTTGGACAGGAAATTGTGGAAGAGCTGGCTTCTTATGCCGGTGTTCCGGTCTGGAACGGACTGACGGATGCGTTTCATCCTACGCAGATGCTGGCGGATATGCTGACGATCCGGGAACATCTGGGCAGACTTTCCGGTGTCCGGCTGGTATATCTGGGAGATGCCCGGTTCAATATGGGCAATTCTTATATGGTGGTCTGTGCCAAGCTGGGGATGCACTTTACGGCCTGCGCACCCAGGGCTTATTTTCCGGACGGTGCACTGGTGAAAACCTGCCGGGAGATTGCGAAAAAAAACGGCGGGTCCATTACACTGAGCAGCAGTCCGAAAGAGGCTGCTGCGGGCGCGGATGTGATCTGCACGGATGTGTGGGTTTCTATGGGAGAGCCGGATGAGGTATGGGAAGAGCGGATCCGGGAGCTGTCCCCCTATCAGGTAAACCGGGAACTGATGAAAGCAGCAAAAGAAGGGGCAATTTTCCTTCATTGTCTGCCTGCTTTTCATGATCTTAAGACAAAAATCGGAAAAGAGATGGGAGCTCGTTTCGGCATAACCGAGATGGAAGTGACAGATGAGGTCTTTGAATCTCCACAGTCGGTGGTATTTGATGAGGCGGAAAACCGGATGCATACCATCAAGGCTGTGATGGCGGCTACACTGGGAGCAGAAGTGTGAAAACGGAAATTTTGACAATGCTCAGAGAAAGAGACGGCTATGTATCGGGGCAGGAGCTGTGCGATCAGTTCGGGGTTTCCCGTACAGCGGTCTGGAAAGTGATAAACGGGCTGAAGGAAGAAGGCTATATCATTGCTTCTGTGCCCAGGAGAGGCTACCGGCTGGAAGGTGCGCCGGATATCCTGTCGGAAAGCGAACTGCTCAGCCGTATGAAAACAAAATGGCTGGGACGCAGGGTGATTTATTTCAGGGAAACGGACTCTACCAATACCCAGGCCAAACGGCTGGCAGAGGAAGGCGCCCCGGAAGGGACGCTGGTGGCGGCGGATATGCAGACGGCGGGGAAAGGCAGACGGGGGCGGAGCTGGCAGCAGAGTCCGGGGATGATGGTATCGGTGACGTTTATTATCAAACCCGGATTTGCGCCGGATAAAGCCTCCATGCTGACACTTCTGGCGGCCCACAGTGTGGCGGGAGCCATAGAACATGTGACTGGTCTGCCTGCGGGCATCAAATGGCCCAACGATATAGTGATACATGGCAAAAAGATTGTGGGCATCCTGACAGAAATGAGTCTGAGTGTGGAGCAGGACAGCATTCACTATGTGGTGGTGGGAATCGGTATCAATGTGAATATCACCTCCTTCCCGGAGGAGATCCGGGATATGGCCACCTCTCTGTATCTGGAATCCGGTCAGCAGGTGAACCGGAGCAGTCTGATCGCAGAGGTTTTGCTGCGGTTTGAGCAGGATTATGAACAGTTTCTTAAGACAGAGGATCTGACAGGGATTCTGGAGGATTATAACGCGCATCTGGTCAGCAGGGATAAGGAAGTGCGTGTACTGGATCCACAGGGGGAATTTACAGGCATTTCCAGAGGCATGAACGCAGACGGTGAACTGCTGGTGGAAAAAGAGGACGGAAACGTGATCCGGGTGTATGCCGGGGAAGTGTCTGTAAGAGGGTTGTATGGTTATGTCTGAAAATCGGATGATATTGTGCGGGGCCAATGCCTACGAGAAAAAAGAATAATTCAATGCAAGATTTAAGCATATTCCCCAGTCGGTGCAGGATCTGACTAGTAT
>VSOB01000119.1 GCA_009774625.1 Lachnospiraceae bacterium | reverse complement strand
ATATAATATCATTTGTCAAGTGGTAATTTTTCAGTTTTAAAAACAGCACTCTACCAGCTTAACAGTACCCGTATGGCGCACATATAATAATAAATGGCACGCATCGGCACGCGTTTTAAAAGCTCTGGATGTTCTATAGAAAACTCCGTTGTTTTGCAACCCCTAATAGATACTTTCATTCATAAAACCTTAATCCACCCGCAATACCTGGATTTTTTTATGTCAAGTCTTATGCATTTTTTTGTTGTATTATATTGTGTTTCACGTGAAACAATGGTATAATATTCTTCTGGAGGTGATTTTTTGTACCTTAAGAAAAGCTTTAACAAAAAGAGAAACAAGACTCAGCTTTCTTTTGTCCAGGGGTATCGCATCAATGGGAAAGTGAAGCATAAAGTTATACAAAACCTTGGATATTTGGAAGACTACCTGGACAAATATGAAGATCCGATAGCTTATTTTCAACAGGTCGCAAAAGAATGGAATGCAAGTCAGGCTGCACCGGAAACCATTGAAGTAAGGCTTTTGGAAAAACTCCCGGATCAATGCAGCAACCGGAAAAATCTTGGATATGCCATTATTAAGATCGTTTATGCTAAACTCAGGATCCGTGAATTTTTTCAGAATAAGCAGCGCCAGCTTCCTGCAGAGTATAACCTGAACAGCATTTTTTCCCTGTTGATATTCAATCGGTTCCTGTTCCCGTCTTCAAAAAAGAACGCTTATGAAACGAAAGGCCGGTTTTTTGACAGCTTCAGTTTCTCACTGGATGATGTCTACAGGGCGCTCGGCTATTTCAGCCGATATTCGCATGAACTCCAGAAGCATTTGCATGCCGAAGTTTCCAGCCTTATCGGCAGGAATTCCGAAAAAGCTTATTATGATGTCACCAACTATTATTTTGAAATACCCTATGAAGATGAGGACGCTGGCTCGGACACGGAAAGAAAATTGAAGCGTAAAAAAGGGCCGTCGAAAGAACACCGCAAAGACCCGATCATTCAAATGGGGCTTCTCATGGATCCTAACGGCATCCCAATGGCATTCCATACTTTCTCCGGCAACGAGAGCGAGAAGACAACTATGCTCCCGGCGATACAGAGGGTCAAAAAGGATTGTGAAATCGGCAGGATCATAGTTGTCGCTGACAGGGGGCTGAACACCAGTGACAACACATCTGTCCTATCCGGAACCAAAGCATCCGATGAGAAAAATAATGACGGCTATGTATACGGCCAGAGTATCCGCGGAGCCGATGCGGAATTCAAAAAATGGGCGCTGGAACCGGACGGATATGTTACAACAATGGAAAAAAACAAAGATGGAGAAGCTATTCCATTCAAACACAAGTCCAGGCTGTACGCAAAAGAGATAACTAAAAAAGATTCGAATGGGGCGCGCAGGCTCAAGATGAGAATTTATCAGAAACAGATGGTATATTATTCTGAGAAATACGCAAAGAAACAAAGACATGAAAGGGAAAAAGCCGTTGCAAAGGCAAGGGACCTGATCAAAAATCCTGCAAGCTACACGAAAGCGACCAGCTATGGATGCACTGTGTACATTAACAATGTTTCCTTTTCTAAGGATACCGGAGAAATTGTCAATGGAAAAGAACTTACCATCAATGAACAAAAAATTGCCGAAGAAGCGCAGTATGATGGCTATTACGCCATTGTCACAAGTGAAAAAGAGCTTTCTGACAATGAAATCCGTGACATATATAAAGGGTTATGGGAAATAGAAGAATCATTCAAGATTATAAAGAGCGAATTCAAAACCAGGCCTGTATTTGTTTCTAACGAAGATCATATACAGGCGCATTTTTTAATTTGTTTTGTGACACTGGTTGTAATGCGCGTTTTAGAGCAGCTCATAGGAAAATGCCATTCTGTCAGGCAAATCCGGAATTCCCTGGCAAGCTATTGCTGTTCGTACTTAGACCGGAATTATTATGTGTTCGATTATCGGGACGATGTAATTTTGACTATGGAGAAGACATTTGGATTAGACCTAAGCAAAAAGTACATGCAGCTTTCGGAAATCAAAAAAATATCTATGTATAAGGATGTATAAAAATATAAAATTTTTATAAACTCAAAAAAGCGAAAAAATACAACAACTCTATGCATTTAAAAAAAGCTCCAAACTCCAGTATTTATAAGGAGTCCAGAGCTTTTTTTACTCAATCATCTGCAAAACTCAGGATACCATGAATTTTATGAATTTGCAGCAACAAAGTT
>VSOB01000118.1 GCA_009774625.1 Lachnospiraceae bacterium | reverse complement strand
CTAATAATCTCCCTAAGTTGGACCAATTTTTAGCAGAAGTCATATTTGTATTTAATAGAGCTAGCGCATATATCCCCCCCTGGTAACTATTGACACTCTGACAAAAAATAGTATAATGGGAGCGTAACATTAGACAGGACCCTCTCCCGGCAACAGCGGAGAGCTTCCTCCATAAGATGAATAGGGCGCAGCCCTCTCAGAGCATCGGAATGGAGATTGCCAATGAACGAGAAGCCGTACAAGAAGGACAATCGAAAGGGCCTGCTCCTCTCCATTGTACTGGTCTTTTGCATCTTGGGCACATTTGTCTACACGATATCGCGGAAGATATCCCAGGAGATGTCGGACGCCGCGATCCAGAGCCTGAGCGAGAGTCTGGATCTGATCGAATGTACCATTGAGGCGATACTGCGCAGCGAGGTAGAGTTCCAGACGCTGATCGCCCAGAAGATTGCCCAGACGGAGGACCCGGAGGCCTACATCCAGGCCTATGAGAAAAACCAGACCATGTCCAAGATATCGCTGATCCTGTCTGGAAAGACGTCCGGCGTCTCCAATACCGGCGAGCAGTTTACTGCGGAGGATCTGGACTTTTCTGCCGGCGGCACAATCATGGGGCTGCCGGTTTCCCAGTCCTATATCAACCATATGGGCACCTGGTCCTATACGGTCAAGTGCCCTATTATGCGCAACGGGCAGGAGATCGGAACCCTCTATGCCGAGTATATCTACGACGCCATTGACAAGTCCCTTCCGGAGGGCTTCTACAACCAGCAGGCGACGCTGTATATTATGGACACGGAGAGCGAGCGGTTCGTCCTCAAGCCCGAGGGCATGGGGATGCGGAGCGCGGGCCACCTCAACCTGACCGATTTCTACCGGGCGAACAGCATCCAGGACCCGAATATCCATGCGGAGGTGGAGGAGTGCCTGGAAAACGGGCAGGACATCCTTTTCTACCACGACATCCGGGGCGTAAAGGCCCTCAACTACATGTGGGCGGTCAACGACGGGACGATCTTTCTGGCGGGCTACGTGCCTCTGGAGGCCATTCAGCGGGAGGGGCGGATTGTCACCTATAATATCATCGCCGTGGTGGCCTCCATGCTGGTGGCGTTCCTTCTGTGCATCTATCTCTACTATCGTAATTGGCGGCAGCAGGATAAGCTTCGGGAGGAGCAGGAGCTGGAGCGGAAAATCCATAGCCAGCAGCTCTCGGAGGCCCTGCGGGCCGCCCAGATCGCCAGCGAGTCCAAGACCACCTTCCTCTCCAACATGTCCCACGATATCCGCACGCCCATGAACGCGGTGCTGGGGTTCACCACACTCCTGGCCAGGGATGCGGACAATCCGGCCAAGGTCCGGGAATATACCAAAAACATCACTTCCTCCGGCCAGCATCTGCTCAGCCTCATCAACGATATTCTGGACGTGTCGAAGATCGAGAGCGGAAAGGTTGTTCTGAACCTGGAGAAATTTTCCCTCAACGACGTAGTCGCCTCCGTGGACGCCATCATCCAGCCCATGGCCAAGGCCAAGAGACAGAGCTTCCACCTGGAGGTGAACGGCGTCCGGCACGAGTACCTGCTGGGGGACGAGACGCGGATCAATCAGATCCTGATTAACCTCCTGTCCAACGCCGTCAAGTACACGCCCGAGGAGGGCCATATCTGGTTTCGTATCATCGGGCTCAAGCAGCGCTCCAGCCAGTACGAGCGGATTCGGATCGAGGTGGAGGACGACGGCTACGGGATGACCCCGGAGTACCTGGAGACCATCTTTGACGCCTTCACCAGGGCGGAAAACAGCACCACCAACAAGGTCCAGGGCACCGGACTGGGCATGGCCATCACCAAGAGCATCGTAGAGCTCATGGGCGGGACCATCGAGGTCAGAAGCGAGGTAAACCGGGGCTCCCTCTTCCTGGTGGAGCTGGAGCTGCGTATTCTGGAGGAGCACGCGGACCGGAAATTCTGGGAGAATCGGGGGATCCGCCGGGTCCTGGCCATTATCGGGGACCAGGAGTGCCGCGAAAACGTTCGCGCCCTTGTGACCGGCGGGGGCCTGGAGGCGGACATGGCCGCCAGCCGGGAGGAAGCCCTGGACCTGCTGGCCGGCAGCAGGGACTTCCAGCTGGTCCTGCTGGACTGGGAGGCCTTCAGCGGC
>VSOB01000117.1 GCA_009774625.1 Lachnospiraceae bacterium | reverse complement strand
TTCATGGTTGCTCCTTTCCTGTAACAGCACTGTTACGCTGAACTCGTTTTTCTTAACTTTAATATCTACATTTCCCAGGTATTTCGCCGCCTCACGCCTGACATTCGATAAGCCTATGCCGTGGAGCGGAGCCGGGCCGCCCGATACCTCCGGCGCTTTCGTGGAAACCGGAAGATTCGTGCTTTTATCAAATACCACCTCCCCCTCAAAGGAATTCTTTACGGATATGAGAAAAAACCTGTTTTTCCTGCTGCCAGAAAGGGAGATATACTTTTCCCCCGATGCCATCCTCCCACAGGCTTCCAGCGCATTCTGCAGCAGGTTATTTACAATGATTGCAATGTCATACGCATTATACCTGTCTGATGCCGGATACACGAAATCAGACCTGAACCGTATACCCTGCTTTTCTGCGGCTTTCTGCTTGTCATTCACGATTACATCCGTAACAGCGTTCCCTGTCCTGACGGACATCTCAAACACGTCCATGCTCTCGTCCATCCGGGCTATATACTGTTCCATTTCCTCATAACTGCCGCTCCCCGCCAGTCCCTTTATGTTTGTGAGATGGTTTTTCATCTCATGCTTCATCCGGCGTATCCCGTCATAGAACTGCTCCACTTCCCCTATCCGTTCCCTTATGGCCGCAAGCTGCTGCTGTTCCACGAAATACTTCTTTTTTTCCTCCTGCAGACCTACCATCTCCTGCCATGATGCCACCGTCACCACCATGCCTGCATAAAACAGGGCTGCTATCAGCGGCACCAGCCCGATAAATGCAGGGTACTGGTCTTAAAGCGAGAAAAACACATTTTCCTTAACTGTAAAGAGCAGGCGGAAAATGATATTCCCAAACATGATGCCCACAACAGGCGTCAGGCACAGATAGCATAGTTCTTTTGTATGCAGTTCCGGCGGCCCCTTTTTCAGTTTTTTACTTAAGAACAGCAGCATGACAGAAAGCAGTATGATCCTAAGTATCATGAATGCGGAATACCCTGCCGCGACATTACGGTATATCATATTTTCATTGTCCAGCCCCTGCACGATTTTCCCATTGAAAAGATAATACAGGCTTTCCGTTATCAGCCTGCCCATATCCCTGGTACAAAAGAACAGTATGCCGTACAAAAAAACCTGTTTCCTCTCCAAGCACAGCCATCTGCCGCCTGCCATCAAAAGCAGGAGCACAATCACCATGCACAGCCAGCCGGAAATGGAAAGCGCTTCCCCCGCCACATACACCGTCCCATAGGCCAGAAATACCGCAATGGTTTTTTGCAGCCTGTTCTTCCGTCCTGCCATATATGGGCGGAAAAAAGCCGCCATACAGAACGCACATAAAACCGTTTCAGCTCCCGATGCTATATGCTGAAACAGCATAAAACCCATTTCGCTCAAATTTCCTCTCCCCCTTTACTGCACAAACTGCAGGTATGCCGCCGCAAAGTCCTCGTATCTTTTTGAAAGGGGCAGACTGATGCCGTTGGTCAGCGTCACCTCTGTTTTGTCATACCCCTCGACATAGGCGAGGTTGACGAGATACCCCCTGTGTATCCGGAAAAACTGCCCCTGCAGTTCTTCCTCCAGCCTGCCGATCTTCTCGTAATATTCCAGTTCCCCATCTTTGAGGTACAGCACCACCTTATGGTTACGGCTCTCAATATAATAAATGTCTTGGAGCGGTACCGCCCTGCTTTCACTCCCGTACTGGATGACCAGCGTTTTCTTTTTCTGTTCCGCCTCAAATATGATCTGCGCCGCTGCCCGGCCAAAAACCTCGGCAAATCTCTGTTCATCAATAGGTTTCAGGAGGTATTGGAATGCCCCCACGTCAAAAGCGTCATAGACATATTTTTCATATCCCGTAACAAAAATAATGACCGGCTGACGCTCCAGCTCCATGCCCCTTATCCGCCCTGCCAGCTCCATCCCGTCCATACCGGGGCCATCTCCAGCAAGCTCTATATCTAAAAACAGCAGGTCATGCTCTGTTTGATCCAGCAAGTATTCGTCCGCAGACACATACTCTGCAATTTCACACTCCATCCCCTGCTTCCTGACCAGAGAGGCTAAGTAGGCCCTTATATTCTTTTCATCATCACAGATTGCAATTTTTATAAAATCCACCTCCTCCGGCTCTC
>VSOB01000116.1 GCA_009774625.1 Lachnospiraceae bacterium | reverse complement strand
AGAAGCTGGAAAAACTGAATCAGGAGATTGAAAAGACCGAAGCAAGGCTGCGGCGGGCGCAGCATAAGGAGAAAATGTTAGAACACCAGATAAAGACACTGAACCGGAAGGAGGACACAAAATGAAATTTTCAAAAAGCGAGCTGGACATTATCTACCAGTATGCCGCACCAACCAAGGCGGAAACACTTGCGGGCATGAAAGAAATCGTGCCGGTGATAAAAGATATATTGACAAAGGCAATCGTGGAGAACGCCATCCGAAAACTGGAAAAGATACCGGCGCCGGAGTGCAGCCAGTTTGTCGCCGCCACAAAAGCCCGGTTCCTTGCAGAGCGTGAAAATTCCATCTGCCAGCGGCTTGCGGCGGCAAAGGCACAGGAGCCGATCATGCAGGGGCATGACCTGTCAGGGATAGAACGGTTCCACCCGGAAACCCGACACATGATTACGCTGGAAGTACAGAAGCAATGCTTTGTCGGTTTTAAGGGGGAACGGTTCCGTTTCTTCCTCTCCGATGAAGGCTGCCGGAACGCAAAACACAGCGAACAGGAGGGGGAAATCAAGATAAAGAGTCATGCCGCCGTTGTCGCCGGGAAGCTCTATCCTGACAAGAAGCCCCGACAGCAGGAACGGTAAAAAACGGCAGAAAAACGGAAACCCGGAAAATCCCCCTCTGGAAGAGGGCGTAATTATACACCACTTAGGGAAGTGGTGCATTGCGCCCTGCCGGGGCGGTCTCCGCTGCCGCTCCGGTCGGCGCAGAACCAACATCCACTGGACGTTGTGCGCCCTGCGGACAGCAGATAATTTCCACAGATTTTCAATCTGCTCCAATCATCACAGGGGAAGTTACCCTTCCCCTGCGCTGGCTCCGTCAGCTCCCCCCCCTTTGTGAACTTGCCGCTGGAATCTTTTTGCTCTGCCAGCTATTTTAAGTCTGACAAGTTTTGAAAGTCTGGCAGAAATTCTTTTCGCCATTCCTGAAATGTGGTATATTCAAAAATATTTGAAATTACCTATTGACCCTCACGGAACGTCATGGGTTAGAGTGGATATATCAAGAACAGGAGGTCGACAGCTATGAGGACAGTAAAAGAAGTATCAAACTTAACAGGTATCAGCGTGCGCACGCTCCACTATTATGATGAAATCGGGCTGTTAAAGCCGACTGGCAAAAGTGAAGCGGGATACCGGCTTTATGACGATAAAGCACTGGAAACATTACAGCAAGTGCTGTTCTTCCGTGAGTTTGATATTCCCTTGAAGGAAATCAAAGCGGTTATGGCGAACCCGGCTCTTGACAGGAACCAGATTTTACAAATGCAGAGGAAAATGCTGACAGCAAAAAAGGAACGCCTGAAACGCCTGATTGCCAGCATTGACGACATCCTGAAAGGAGAAAACAAAATGGATTTTGCAGTTTTCAGTAAAACAGAGATTGAGGAAATGTTCCAGACTATGAATGAACATATGCCGGAGGACATGAGAAACATTGCAATAAAAGAATTTGGAAGCGTCGAACAGTGGAAAGAGCATTATATGGAAGCCGTATCTTCTGAAAAAATGCAGAAAGGATATGCAAAGGTAGTTGAATGGTATGGCGGGAAAGACAATTTTTTATCTGCCGCCAAGAACCCCATCAGCAAAGAAGTTGCAGAAAGCTATAACAAACAGATTGAAGCGATTCTGCAAAAACTAATCGTTAAACGGGATTGTGCCGTGGATTCTTTTGAAGTAAAAGAGATAGTCGGGGAATACGGCTTTGTTATGAAACAACTCTCACAGGTAAAAGAGGAAAAGGGATTCATGCTGGCGCAGGCGCAATATTACCGCAATGAAAAAATCAAGCCGATGATGGATGAAAAGTACGGAGATGGGGCTTCGGATTTTTTCGCACAGGCGATTGAAGCCTTTTATGGGAAAGAATAAAGAAAAGGACAACTAAATATCAGCCATCCATCAATGGCGGCAAAGAGCAGGAAATCTGAAAAGGTATCCTGCTTTTTCTATGCCCGGAATCCGGGAGAAAGGAGGGCGCAGACTTGCCATGCCCGCATTGCAAAATCACAATCATCAAGCGGAGCGAGAATGAATCCGCAGTTTCCGCCGCTGCCTACCAAAGCGGCGAGAAGCTGTTCTCTGAATATGGGCTTTAGCCTGTTGAGTGCGTCGTAACGAGTTCCTCAAAAGAGGAACGAAGTACGCGCGAAACAAAAATCC
>VSOB01000115.1 GCA_009774625.1 Lachnospiraceae bacterium | reverse complement strand
TCCGAGGTCTACAAGAGGATGCAGGGGAATGTGGATATGTCGATGAGGATGGTGCGGGTGCTGATGAACCGCCTGAATCAGAAGGACATCCTCGGCTATACGGTGGATGAGCATGATTCGAGGGTTTACCACTATTATGTGCAGAGGTCAAGGGAGGAATGCGTGAAGGAGAAGAGCAGGAAGTTTGTGGACAGCTATTTTTCCGGCAGCGGGACAAATGCAATGGCGGCGCTTTTGCAGAGTTTTGCCCTGACGGATGAACAGATTAAGGAACTGGAGGAAATCCTGGAGAAAAGCAGGGAGCGGGGGACAGAATCCACAGATAAAGAGGGTGGAGCCCATGCCTGACTGGTCACGGATCGGCAGACTCCTGGATTTCTGTGCGGCATATTACACTACCCAGCTTGTGCGGTGCGCGGCATTTTCCTTTTTGCTGCTCGGACTTGTGATGCTGCTCCGGAAGATGCTTTTTTCAAGACGGACATTCATAAGGGGGCTGCTATGGTTATCCTTCCTGCTCATCCCGTTCCTTGGAAAGCTGAAGCTGTTTTATGAGAATAAGGCTGTGGTGGGAATAACAGGACGGATAACGCATGGAACCATGACCTGCCTGTGGGCTGACTATATTTATATGGCGGGTATCCTTATAGCTGCTGTCTGTATATTCGGAAAGCGGCTGCGTCTCCGGAAGTCGGTTGCCGGAATGGAAAAGGTTTTTCTGGATAATATGCAGGTCAGGATTACAGACATGAATGTGACGCCGTTTACAGTTGGGCTGCTGAAACCAAAGATTGTCATCCCTAAAGTGGTATGGGAGAGTTACAGCCAGGATGAACTAAAATCTGTTGTACAGCATGAGCGGACACATATCCGGTTAGGGCATTTGTGGTTCGGGTTTGCATGGGACGTCCTGAGGCGCCTTTTATGGGTGAACCCGTTCCTGACAGTCTGCCAGAAACAGTTCCGGGCGGATAT
This sequence comes from Lachnospiraceae bacterium, assembly GCA_009774625.1. Taxonomy (GTDB): domain Bacteria; phylum Bacillota; class Clostridia; order Lachnospirales; family Lachnospiraceae; genus VSOB01. The sequence continues at coordinate 1,432 of VSOB01000115.1, read as the reverse complement.
GGAGGATATCTGCGACAGGGTGTGTATACAGGGCAGCGGGAGGACGGCGCATGAATATGGCATGGCAGCCGCGGCCGTTTTGGTGATTGCGGCGCTGTTGCTTGCGGTATATACCCATTCTTATGCCCGGTGCAATGAAAGCCGGGATATTATGGTCGGGAATTATGACGGTGAATCTGAAATTATTTCTTATGATTCCAGAGAACTGGGCAGGATGATTTCGTATGATGACAGATACGTCTATGTTGAGTGGGAAGCCTTTGAGGCTTTTTTAGAGGAAAAAAGTGCAGACGGGGAGATATGGATTGCTTTTGGAGGATTTTATAAACTGCCTGGTTTGACCGGTGCAGCAGAATCCTGTATTTATGAAAGCGGTTCAGAAGACAGGGTAGTGCAGATCCCCTATGAAAGCATCATGGATAACTGGTATATGGAACTGCTTAAACTATTATAGGCACAGTACGGAAACGAAATGGATTTCAAATAATTTTATTATCAAGGAGGAAGAAATTATGGCAATGGAGATTACAAGCAATTACAGCAGCTATGCGGCACAGAGCATGGCAGGAAGCAACACAAAAAAGAAGGAAACTGAAAGCGCATCAGAAACAGAAGAAGGAACTGAAGAAAAGGTACAAGAGGAATCAGCCTATAACAAGGCAGAGCGGCTTTTAGAAGAAAAAATTGCCGTTTCCAAAGATGGCACGATTTATCTGAATGACGCAGATATGAAAACAATCATCGAGGCTGCCCAGGAAGAGGATGCGGGCAAAACAACTGTGAAAGACCGGCCGCAGGTTGGTGCAAATCTGGATTTGAAGATATAAGAGGAGGTTGTGATATGAATATCAGCAGTAACAATGTGAGAGGGCTTTCGCAGTATTCCCTTTTGAATAAACTGTTTTCGCAGAAGAATGGAAATAAAACAAGTACATCTAACCAGATGGGTGCTGCTATTAGCGGAGGGGTAAAGCACAAGCACAGCAATTTATACTATGATGAGAACGGTATTCCATGGATGTCAAAAGAGCAGGCAGACAGATGTATAACGGGAAGAAGCGACTGGAAAAAAATTGTGTCTGTGTCAGATGAAGTAAGGGCAGAACTGGCAGAGGTGGTAAAACAGGATTTTATCAGTACCAATGGAAAGAGTATACCGGAAGGGAGAAGGAGAAATGATGTCATCAATAAGTATTTAAATACCCTTCCTTCAAAACAGCGCAGTTCCGCATCGTGGACATTGGACAGAATGGCAGGGGACTATGGCAGTCGTTTAGAGTCATTGGTCAAACAGAACAATCCAAACTGGAAACCGGGGGGACGCCTTTGACACGAGCATTTTAGACCAGCTCGATGGGACGCTCGGCGGGGTGGATTTCAGGGCATAAAATTTGGAAATGGAGGATTTGGTATGTCAGTAAATATTGAAGGA
>VSOB01000114.1 GCA_009774625.1 Lachnospiraceae bacterium | reverse complement strand
TATAGAAAGCAAGGAGTCGCATTATGTCATGAAAAAACAGAATACATTAAAGCACAAGATTATTTTTTACGTGATGTCTGTGGCAATTTTGCTGGCCGTTTTGATTACGGTCAATATGTCTGTGGGCAGCGTGATTTCCACCAACCGGGTGTTGCTGGAAAATATGCAGATTACTACCCGGATCGCTTCCCAGAGCATCAGCTCCAATCTGCATCTTTTGACGGAGCGTATGTATAATCTGTCTGCGGAAACGGTATTTGCCGATCCCTCCGCGTCCGAGATGCAGAAAGTTGCCCGGATGGAAGAGATGAAGCAGCAGATCGAATTTGTCTGGCTTGCGGCCTATGACACTTCGGGTCAGAAATTGTACGGAGACGAGTCGGCGCCTGACAGTATCCGGGATACGGGGTATTTTGAATATCTCCAACAGACAGGCAGTACTGTCATCGGGGATCCTTATCAGGCAGACGGTATCCTGCAGCTCTGTGTAGGCACTACACTGAAAAACGAAGATGAGACTGACGGGACAGCAGGTTATCTGGTGGGCAGCTATAAATATGATCTGTTAAATGACGTACTCAGCCTTCTGATCCTGGGTGATACCGGAAGTGCATGTATCCTGAACAAAGAGGGTGTGATCATCGGGGATAATAACAGACAGAATATCATGGAACAGAATAATATTTATGAAATGTATTCCTCTTCCGGAAACCGGGAGATATTTGACAAGGCGTTGTCTTTTCAGACAGGTTCCGCACTGATCCGGATGGGACATACAAACCGCTATGTGGGTTATGCGCCGATTCCGGGGACCAACTGGGCGCTGCTGGTGCATGTGCCGCAGCGGGAGTATATGAGTGATATGCTGATCGCTATCTGCCTGTCCGTTGTACTGTCCCTTATTTTGCTGTTTACAGCCGCTGCAGTGATCGTAAAGCTGTCCAGAAAGATTTCCGATCCGCTGTCGGAAGCTACCAGACGTCTGCAGGCACTTGCAGAGGGCGATCTGACGCAGGAGGTGTTCCGGTCAGACAGTGATGATGAAACCGGTATTCTGACCAATGCGCTGGCCCGGACCATTGCCAGCTTAAAGAGTTACATACAAAGCATTCAGGACTGTCTGGGAACTCTGGCTGACGGAGATTATACACTGGAGATACCGGACATGTTTCATGGGGATTTTTCCTCTATACATAGTTCCCTCTGCCATATTACGGAAGCATTGAATCAGACCATGATCCGTATGCGTCAGTCTGCCGGGGATGTAACCGAAAATTCCGGCAGTGTATCCGGATGTGCAAAACAGTTCAGCGAAGGTTCCCTGCAGCAGGATGCACTTTTGAACGAGTTAAAGGAGAGCGCGGCGGAGATTGCAGCGGCCATTGAGAAAAATCAGGACAATGCCGTGCAGATTAAGGAATTTTCTGTGCATGCGGCACAAAAGACTGCCCAGGGCGGCAGCTATATGCAAAGTATGCTGGATACGATGCAGCAGGTGCATGAGGCAGTGAAGGAGATTTCCAAAATCAGTCTGATGATTGAAGAGATTTCAGAGCAGACCAATCTGCTCTCTCTGAATGCCTCCATTGAGGCGGCACGGGCCGGAGAGGCAGGCCGGGGATTTGCAGTGGTTGCTTCCGAAATCGGCCAGTTGGCCGGACAGACTGCCAACGCGCTGAAACAGACGATGGAGATGATAGCCCGCTCCACAGAAACCATCAGGAAGGGACAGGAGACGGCTGATCAGACCGCAGAGGCCTTCCGGCAGATCGAGCAGGTAACGGATCAGTACCATGCCATTTCTGCCCAACTGACAACGACGGTAAATGAACAGAGGGCGGCAGTGGGGCAGATTATGACGCAGCTTACATCTCTGCAGGAAATTGCGGATGCCAACAGAGAACTGGCGGAGGAAACAGAGCAGAAGGCAGCGGATTCCCTGGCTCAGTCGGAAAGCCTGATGGACTACGTGGATCAGGTTAAGATCAAAGAGACATGATAGGAGGAGGCCGGAAATGAAAAAAAGAATTTGTGCAGGGCTGTTGTTTCCCATGCTTTTACTCCTGTTAAGCGGATGCAGTCTGCATACGGAAATGAAAGACGGTTTTTATACGGCGGAAATGGCAGAGTATTCTCATGGCTGGAAGGAGTATTTGTGCATATTTGTAAAAAATGACAAGATCGTGTATGCGGAGTTCAATGCCAAAGATCCCAGCGGCTATATTAAGGCCTGGGACAACGCCTATATGAATAATATGTACTCTGTGTCAGGCACTTACCCCAATGAATATACGAGAGAATATGTGGCGCAGCTTATAGAGACACAGGATCCGGATGCCATAAATGCCGTAAGCGGCGCCAGCAGTTCCGGAAGCAATTTTGACAAACTTTCCCGCGCTGTTGTGGAGCAGGCAAAAAACGGAGATTCCACCATTGCAATTGTGGAACCTCCAAAAGAGTAGAAAATAAAAAACAGGAAACAAAAAGCGCACTGCCGTGATGCGGCAGAGCGCTTTTTGACACCCGACTCCTGTTATCATTAAGGGCTAATGGTGCCCGCATGTCAGGCCT
>VSOB01000113.1 GCA_009774625.1 Lachnospiraceae bacterium | reverse complement strand
CTGAGAGGCCCTGCCATCTTCTTTCCCGCAGGCTGCCTGGCCGGATACGAAAGTACCTTCCGCAAGCTGTTTTTCCACTGCCCCAAGCCGCTCGGCCAGCGCATCAAACTGTGTCTCCATTTCCGGCCTGCACAGTTTGATTATCGTGGTTTCCAGCAAAATGCGCTTCTGAGACGCATATCGCATTCTGTCGGATGTCTCAGAAAAGATCCTGATATAACGCATGATAACAGGAACCTGTATCTGCTGTGCCTCTTCTTTCAGTCTCTGCAGATTATCGGCAGACATATCGATCACGTCCTCAATCGCTTCCGAGCTTCCTGCCAGCAGAAGGTTTCTGAGATACCAGGTAAAATCCGAAACAAACTGGGACAGCTCCCTGCCCTGCATCACGATCTCTTCCAGCAGCTCTATAGCGCCGATGATTTTTTTATCCAGAATAAGACGCAGCATCCTGCTGAATACGGAGGTATCCACCGCCCCCAGCACATCCAGAACCTTATCATAGGTCAGTCTGTCCCCGAAATGAAAGGCAATGCACTGATCCAGCAGGCTCAGTGCATCCCGCATGGAGCCGTCCGCCGCCCTGGCAATATAGCGAAGCGCCCGTTCTTCCACCTCAGTACCCTCTGCCTGCATCAGCTCCTGCATGCGGTTCATAATTGTCTGGATGGTAATTCGTTTGAAATCATACCTCTGACAACGGGACAATATGGTAATCGGAATCTTATGCACCTCCGTGGTCGCCAGAATAAAGATCGCATAAGAAGGCGGCTCTTCCAATGTCTTTAACAGGGCATTGAAAGCGCCTATAGAAAGCATATGAACCTCATCTATAATATACACCTTATATCTGCCCTGGGCAGGAGAATACGAAACCTCCTCCACGATCTCCCGGATGTTATCCACACCGTTGTTGGATGCCGCATCTATTTCGATCACGTCCATACTGGCGCCGGCACTGATTGCCCGGCATGCGGCACATTCTCCGCAGGGACTGCCATCCTGCAGATTTTCGCAGTTGACTGCCCTGGCAAATATCTTGGCAATCGTAGTCTTTCCGGTTCCCCGGCTTCCGCAGAAAAGATAGGCATGGCCTATCCTTTCTGCTTTCAATTGATTTTTTAAAGTTGTTACAATGTGCTCCTGTCCTTTGACATCCTCAAAACGATCCGGACGGAACTTCCTGTAAAGTGCAGTATATGACATTCCTGTCTGCTCCCGATAGTTTATGACAATTATGTCATGTCTGATCAATCACCAAAACTGATTCCCAGCATCTTTGCTTCTTCAATGATGGTTGCATCCGGAGAAACATATTTCAGCTTACCTGCCACATCTTCCAGCGGCACCTTTACGATCTCCCTGTTCTTATAGCCTACCATGAAGCCGTATTCTCCCTTCATGATCAGCTTGCCTGCCTCTGAGCCGAGACGGCTGGCAAACACTCTGTCATACGGGCAGGGGCTGCCTCCACGCTGTGTATGTCCCGGAACTGTAACACGTACCTCATTGCCGGTTCTTGCCTGAATCTCCGCAGCCACCTGATAAGATACACTGGGATAAATATTTTTCTTCTGCTTCTCTTTCAGCTCTTTCTTGGAAAGGGCAGCATCTTCTTTGGAAATTGCACCCTCTGCCACTGCCAGGATCGTAAACCTGCTGCCTCTCTTATGTCTGGTCTCAATGGCTTTTACCACTTTCTTAATGTCATAGGGAATCTCAGGAATCAGGATGATATCTGCTCCTCCTGCCATACCTGCATTCAGTGTCAGCCAGCCCACCTTATGTCCCATAACTTCCACGATAAATACGCGCCCATGAGAGGCTGCCGTGGTATGAATGCAATCGATGGCATCCGTCGCAATATTGACTGCGCTCTGGAAACCAAAGGTCATATCTGTACCCCAGAGATCATTGTCAATGGTCTTGGGCAGCGTGACTACATTCAGCCCTTCTGTCCGGAGCAGATTAGCCGTTTTATGTGTACCGTTTCCTCCCAGTATAACCAGGCAGTCCAGATTTAATTTATAATAATTATGTTTCATGGCCTCTACCTTATCAAGGCCATTCTCATCCGGCTCACGCATCAGCTTGAACGGCGTCCTGGAACTTCCCAGAATCGTGCCTCCTTTTGTCAGGATACCGGAAAAATCGGAGTTCTGCAGCATTTTATAATTGCCGTAAATCAGCCCCTTATACCCCTCCAGGAAGCCGTAGATCTCTACCTGATCGGATGCATTTGTGATAGACTTTACCACGCCACGCATAGCGGCATTCAATGCCTGACAATCTCCCCCACTGGTCAACAACCCTATTCTTTTCATCAAGAAACCTCCTTCTTTCCGTGTGCGTCCTACCGCACTTTATTTTCTTTTTTCATTATATAATATTTTAAAAACATGCTCAACTTTTTCTTTTTAGTTTTTCATATTTTCCCAACACTTTTGTAACATTTTTTATTGTAAAGGCTTATTGACTTCTGTCCATTTCCCCGTTATAATTAAGGTCGCAGTCATAGCAGGCTGACTATCCGGAGACGTATCGAAGTGGTCATAACGGGGCGCACTCGAAATGCGTTAGCCCTCCGGGGCACGAGGGTTCGAATCCCTCCGTCTCCGCGCAAAAGCCCACAGGTATTTTTGCCTGTGGGCTTTTCCTATATATTTATATTATATATAATTATAAAACTAACATTTTCCAACTAAA
>VSOB01000112.1 GCA_009774625.1 Lachnospiraceae bacterium | reverse complement strand
TATATAAATAGCAAATTCTTATTGTGCATATCGTGTTATACCTTTTATCTATATACTTCCCATGTTATTGAGCAAAAATAATATTTTATCGAAAATCGATAAATTTTTATTGACAATCGCTTTTGACAGTGCTATTTTAAACTTATCAGACTGGAAACGAAAACCACAAATATAAACTTTTGTCCACAACTTTCAAAGTCTGCGGCGTAGAAAGGATCGACTGAGATGAAAAATCGACTTACCTTGTTTACCAAATTTTTGTTGGATACCATGTTCTATGCGGGAATCGTTGTGATCGCCACACTTCCCCTAAGTATTAAGTTTTACGGCAGATTCAACAGTTACTTTGCAGAAAATTACTATTCTCTCTGCCTCCTGTTCTTTCTTTCCGGCATATTTGCAGTGCTGATATTACAGCAGCTTCGGAAAATGTTCCGCTCCGTGTTGGACGACGACTGCTTTATCCGGGAGAACGTAGTGAGCCTTGAAAAAATGAGCATTTATAGCTTTTTCATTGCAGTAATTACGGCATGCCGCCTTTTTCTCTATCTGACTCCTGCGGTATTTGTCGTGATTCTGGTCTTTGTGATTGCCGGACTGTTCAGCAAGGTTCTGGCAGGCGTTTTTGACAAAGCCATCACCTACAAGGAAGAAAACGATCTGACGATCTAATGCACGCTGAAGAAAAACAACAACTTTCAAGTTTATCAAACAGAGAAAGAGAGATTACCATGGCAATTATTATAAATTTGGATGTTATGATGGCAATGCGCAAAAAGGGGCTGACCGAACTTGCCGGCGAAATCGACATTACCCTCGCGAATCTGTCCATCTTAAAAAATAACAAAGCGAAAGCGATCCGCCTCTCCACCTTAAACGAAATCTGCAAGGCGTTAAATTGCCAGCCCGGCGACCTATTGCAGTATGTGGAGGACGAGGAAACTTCCGCAGAAGAAGACAGCTCTGATATGAAAGAAACATAGAACTCTGTTATATCACCGTTCGGAGCTCTGTATAAGCAGAAACATTTACATGAATGCAATTCGAAACGCCGGATTACCAGACATAACAATAATCAGATTTGCGCAGGCGCGCAGGAAATGGAGGAAATGATGGAACCTACAACTACAGTTTACTTACAACCCGCAGAAAGAATCACGGAAGATTCGGAAACCGAATATACCAGCAGCATGAGACGGCAATTCCCGTCGTTTGGTATCGGCTGTCTGATCTACTCAGCGTTTTACGCCTTCTGCCTCTACAAAAACACGTCGGGGATCACCTACCCTTTTTTCGTCATCGGAACCCTTTGCTGTTTCTTCTTCTCTATGAAAAAGTTAGGGGTTCCCTTCAAAAAAGACAGCGTATTTTACATCGCGGGTATCGTTCTATTAGGCATTTCTAACTGCCTTACTGCTTCCCTGCCCATCCTTTTTATGAACAAATGCGGCATTTTACTTCTTTCTCTGATTCTTATGCTGCATACAATATACAATGACAGGGCATGGAATTTTCCACGTTACTTTACCGCTGTTTTTCAGACAATCGGTTCCTTTTTCTGCTGCCTTATCAGCCCCTTTAGTGACATGGTTTCTTATTTTGATGCGGAAAAGAAGGAAAAACCCGGGAAAAAGAGTTATTTTCTGCCCGCGCTCATAGGAATTGTCATTGCTATTCCCCTGCTGTTCTGTATGACTTTGCTGTTAGTCGGCGCGGACGCCGTTTTTGAAAACATGCTATTTCGCCTGATAAAAACTTTGAACATATTGGAAGTCATCAAGATTCTTGTCGTGATAACAGTGGTTTTTTTCTCTTCCTACGCCCTGCTCTCCGCGCTCTGCAGAAAGGATATCAAAGAAAAAACAGAGGAAAAGGCTGGGTTTGATCCTGTCATCGCCATTGTCTTTACTTCCCTCCTCAGTATTCTTTATCTGGTTTTCAGCATAGTACAGATCCTTTACCTGTTTATCGGCAACATGAAACTGCCGGAAAATTACACATACGCAAGATACGCCAGGGAAGGATTTTTCCAGCTTCTCGCTGTCTGCGTCATCAATCTGCTGCTCGTGCTGATCTGTCTTTACCTGTTCCGGGAAAGCAAACCTCTGCGGGTGATACTGGCGGTGATCTGCGGCTGTACCTTTATTATGATTTTTTCCAGCGCCCTGCGGATGATTATGTACATCGATACCTACGCGCTTACCTTTTTAAGGCTGTTTGTCCTGTGGGCTCTCGCCGTCATCTTTCTTCTGATGGCTGGCGTTACCGTGTTCATTTTTTACAGCCGGTTTCCGTTATTTCTATATGGATTGGCGGTTGTAGGGATATGTTATACTTTTCTGTCTTTTTCCAAACCGGATTATCTGATTGCTGGCTATAATCTGGCAAACGGTGCTGACTACGATTACTTGAGCAGTCTTTCGGCGGATGCCGCGCCCGCGATTTTGGATCCGTCAGTCAATCCTTATCTGATCAGTGTGGAAGATATGCTGGAAAAGACGTCCGTCGATGAAAACGGATATTATACTTACCCCGATTACCCTGATTACTACTGGATGAAATCCTATTATTGCAAGATGGAAGACTGTACAAAAGGTATGGGAATCCGGAATTTCAATTTTTCACTGTACCGGGCGGGAAAATATGTGAAATAAAAACTCATCACCAAAACCTCTCACAGAAGATACAGCAAACAAAAAGTCCGATCAAGAGTGCAAGCACCACCTACGGTGGCAAGGCTCTTGACA
>VSOB01000111.1 GCA_009774625.1 Lachnospiraceae bacterium | reverse complement strand
CCTCATTTTTTAATCAGGTTTTATTCATCTACTTCTTCCCGCTTCTTTGCCAGAGAATTCTGAACCCTTGTATAAAGCTCCTGAGCAGCATTATATCCCATCTTCTTCTGACGGTGATTGATGGCTGCCGACTCGCAGATCAGCGCCAGATTCCTGCCCGGGCGGATCGGAATGTTGTGATATACGATTTTATTCCCCAGATATTCCGTATATTCTTCCTCCAGACCCAGTCTGTCGTATTCTTTGTCCTTATCCCATTCCTCCAGCTTGATCACCAGATCAATAGACTGGGTATCCTTTACCGACGACACACCGAACAGTGCTTTTACATCCACGATCCCGATACCCCGCAGCTCGATAAAATGCTTGGTAATATCCGGGGCGGAGCCCACCAGTGTATCGTCACTGACCTTACGCAGTTCCACTACATCGTCCGTAACCAGACGGTGTCCTCTTTTAATCAGCTCCAGCGCCGCCTCTGATTTGCCGATGCCGCTTTCTCCGGTAATCAGTACACCCTCGCCATAAACATCCACCAACACGCCGTGCACGGAAATACAGGGCGCCAGCTTTACATTGAGCCAGCGGATCGTTTCTGCCATAAACACAGAAGTGGCTTTTTTAGTCATAAGCAGGGGAACATGGTTCTCAATGGCCAACTGCTTAAAATACTCATCCGGCTGCAGCTCCCGGCAGAATATAATGGCCGGAATATCATACGAAAGCAGCCTGGTGTAAATCTCCTTCTTTTTTTCGTCGCTCATCCCCTGCATGTAGGTATACTCCACAAACCCGATGATCTGCAGGCGGGTAGCTTCAAAATGTTCGAAATATCCTGTCATCTGAATGGCAGGCCGGTTAATATCCGGCTGGATAATCTTGATTCCCTTCAGGTCAATCTCAGGCGTCAGATTTTCCAGTTTCATTTTTTCTATCACTCTTGATAATTTTACAGCAGCCATATGCACGTGCCCCTCTATCTTTTTTGTATTCAGACCATATCCGGCCTACTTTTTAGTGTAACATAAACCCGGTTTCTTATCAATTTTTCTCATGGAAAAAGTTGTATATTTCAGCGGCGCAGCGCCTGTCGATTTCCGGGATCTGCCGCAGTGTTTCCGCATCCGCATTACGGATTTCCTCCAATGAACCGAAATGCCGCATCAGCGCCTTTCTTCTGGCTGCTCCCACACCCGGTATCTCATCCAGCACACTTTTCACCTGGCTCTTGCTCCGCAGTGATCGATGGTATGTGATCGCAAACCGATGGGCCTCATCCTGGATCCTGGTAATCAGCTTAAACCCCTCTGATCTGTGGTCAATGGGAATTTCTGCATTATTATAATACAGCCCTCTCGTCCGGTGATTGTCGTCTTTTACCATGCCGCATACCGGTATGGTAAGCCCCAGCTCCTGTAAAACCTCCAGCGCGATATGAACCTGCCCTTTGCCGCCGTCCATCAAAAGCAGGTCGGGAAATCTGGTAAAGCTGCCCAGCTCCTGATCCAGTTCCTTTTCTTCCCGTACCGCCCTTTCCTCCATGCCGTGAAGGAAACGCCGCTCCAGTACTTCCTTCATGCAGGCATAATCGTTTGGGCCGCTGACCGAGCGAATCTTAAATTTACGATAATCACTGCGCTTTGCCTTGCCCTTTTCAAATACCACCATCGAACCCACATTGGCAAACCCGCTGATATTGGAAATATCGAAGGCCTCCATCCGGCTGATCCGCTCCAGACCCAGCAGCACTCCGATCTCTTTTACCGCGCCTATGGTACGTCCTTCCTCCCGTTTGATCCGTTCCCGGTCCTGACTCAGTACCAGCGCCGCATTCTGAGCCGCCAGCTCCACCAGCTTTTCTCTGGCGCCGATTTTCGGCACCCTGATCCGCACCCGGCTTCCCTTCCTTTTGGACAGCCAGGTTTCTATAATCAGCCGCTCCTCAATCTCTTCCTGCAGCATCAATTCTCTGGGAATAAACGGCGTCCCCGCGTAAAACTGCTTGACAAAGCTCTGCAATATCCCTGCCTTCGTATTATCTGACAACTGTGTCATATAAAAATGCTCTCTGCCGATCAGCTTGCCGCCCCGTACAAAAAACACTTGCACCACCGCATCGTTTTCATCCTTTGCCAGTGCGATAATATCTTTATCTTCTCCGTCCGTATCGGTAATCTTCTGCTTCTGGGCAACCGAACGGACACTCTGCATCAGCTCCCGCCATCCAATCGCCTCCTCGAACTCCATATTTTCCGACGCTTCTGTCATTTTATCTTCCAGTTCCTTCAGGATAGGCTGATAGTTGCCATTCAGAAAATCCAGCGCCCGTTCCAACTGGCGTCCGTATGCCTCTGCAGATATATTGCCCTGACAAGGCGCCATACAACGTCCGATATGATAATTCAGGCAGGGACGTTCCGCCCCGAAATCTCTGGGGAATTTTTTCCGGCAGGTACGAAGCAGATACAACTTATTAATCAGCTCAATGGTGTCCTTCACGGCCGCCGCACTGGTATACGGCCCGAAATACCGGGATTTGTCCTTTTTCATTTCCCTGGAAAACAAAACCCGCGGATAAGCCTCCCCCATCGTTACCTTAATATACGGATAGGTCTTATCGTCTTTCAGCAGCGTATTGTATTTGGGGCTGTACTCCTTGATCAGATTATTTTCCAGTACCAGCGCTTCCAGCTCCGAATCCGTAACGATATATTCGAAATGGTCTATCAGGCTCACCATCTTATCGATCTGCGGGCCTCTCCCGATATTGGGCCGGAAATACGAACGGACCCGATTGTGAAGGTTAACCGCCTTGCCCACATAAAGGATGGTGTCCGCCGTATCACGCATCAGATATACACCCGGAGATTT
>VSOB01000110.1 GCA_009774625.1 Lachnospiraceae bacterium | reverse complement strand
CTCCCTTTGGCGTGTTTTCACCACACTGTCAGCCTTTGCAGGTGCTTTTACTTCCCCTGCCCTGTGCCGGGATGCAGTAACCTGATTATTATATAAGACGGAATATTCCTTTGCCACACCGCTTCCGATTCCACTAACACTCATTCTTAAATATCCTCCATTCTTTTTCCGTTCTCCCCCTGCTCCCCGATCTGCCTTGTCAGGCTGTGGCTTATCTGGGATATGCGTCTATTGGAAATTATTTCTTATTCATAAAATCCCAATACGCCTGCATACTGTACTGGTAGTATGCCGCCGCCCTTTTCTGGCTCAACAGTTTCATATCGCTAATCTGCTTTTGGAACATATCCATAAAATCTGTCCTGTCACTCAACCCCATCATTCCAGTTTCAGGCGGTAATGATGTAAGCCCTCCATTCTTATCCACCCCCATATATGATTCCAAAGCCGTCATTTCCACTAATGAAGCATTCCGGGGATTTATCTTGTTGATATGTATGGTCTGCTCAAATTCATTTCCATTCTCATCAACACCTTTTGCAATCACAGTCGGATCATCCTCCGTTGAACCTTCCGCATATTTAATGTAGAAAGACAGCCCTGTCCCGTTACCGCCAGAGTACAGCATATCATCCGTTTTCATATAGACTATAGATGTATGCGGCTTTGCACCTGCCGCATTGTTTACCTGCTCCGCAAAACTCTTTCCAGCCGCATTCTGCTGTGTCCTCCTTGCTCCCTGCCATGCCGGGTATCCCGTTGCTCCTATTCCATTTACATTCATTTTTCAAATCCTCCATTATTTTTATTATTGCGGCCCCTCTGTCGCTCAGAGCCGCACTCGCTCCCTTGTAATAAGTCCGAGCAGTTCATTACCTCACCTCCGGGCAGACCGCAGAGGCAAAACATTATGCGCCTCTGCGGAATCGGGTGTAAAGATTATACCTGAATATCCAGTGTGCTGCCCGATTTCAGTCTTTGTCCATAAACGCATCAAACGCACTTAGAATTTTCTGATACGATGCATAGCCCGCAAGATTGTGGCATTCATACTGCATCTTCATCATTTCTTCCGCAATGGCATAGAAATTCTTCTTTTCAGCAAAATCGGTAGAAAAACTTTCCGTCCCCTTTTCCGCCCCTGCTCCTATCCTTAATGCAGATATGCTGTCCAGTTTCTTCTCGTCCACCAAGTATGCCGCCAGCGCATCTATTTCTGTTCTTGTCGCACTTGCCGGGTCTACCTTTGCAGGGTCGATCAACTGCTCATGCTCCTGCCCGTCCGCCGCCCTGGTGACAACCCGCATGATTGGATTTTCAGCACTATACCCCTCTGTCTTATAAACTGTGACACAGCCGCCATCGGCCAATCCTCTTGAACACAGGCCGCCCATTACAAGAGTATGTACTCCGTTAAAGCTGTTCTGAAAATTGGATGATTCATTTCTTAATTTTGGGACTCTCCCTTTTTGAATGGGCATATAAGAACCATTGTTTATTCCGTTTACATTCATTGGCATCTTTCCTCCTTCAAAAAATCTTACCTGCGGCCCCTCTGTCATTCGGAGCCGCCCATGCCCCCTTGTGGTAAGTCCGGGCATGATCTTCCTTACTTCAAAATGCCCGCCGCTTCCATAATGTTCCGTTCATATGCCGCAACCGCAGAACCCATAACACCCGGTGTACCCGTGTATGTAACTCTGCTCATATCCATTGTACGGCTGGCAAAAAACTCCGCCACAGCCTGTTTCCTGTAAGCTATTTCCATCTGCTGTTTCCGTTCTTCCGCCGCCTCCTGGCTGCGCTCCATACTTGCTTTCCTCTGTGCGGCTTCCTTCTCCCGCTTTGCCTTATTGATTGCATTCACCTCCGCCACACGCTCCGGGGAATCGCCGCATCCGCCGATATAGGTAACGCTCCCATCCTCATGGACGACTACCCCGCATGGCTGGTAATCAAGCCCCTGTGCTGCAAAGGAAGCCTTCAATCTCGGCGTGGCCTCAAAGAAGTCATCTATCTTTCCCTCGTAATAAGCCGCTTTTTCCGGGTCATTCGCCATCTGCTCCAGAATGTTCGGGGCGATCACAACATCGCTGCCGCTCATGCTCTTTCCTGCCCTGTCAAGGCTTTTCTGGTCTTTCCCGATACTCTGGATTCTTACATTGCCATACTTTGACCGCAGATATTCTGTGTAAGCATCCACCTTTGATGTGTCTGCCGCTTCTCCCGTTTTCTGTAACTGCTCCGTAAACCCTGTCCTGTTTGTGCCTGTTTTCTGCGTCCGGTTTGCATACTGATATGCACCCGCCAAAGCGCTGTTTACTCCTAAAATACTCATAATAAATCTTCTCCTTCCTGCTGATTAACTTTTTACCATGACTGACAGCGTGAACTTATTTCCTTCCACAATACAGTCTAAATCGCCGCCATATTTTACTGCACATTTTCTGATATTCTTTAACCCTATCCCATGCACCTCCTTATCCTTTTTCGTTGATATGGGAAGGCCGCTGTCCCCACGGGACAGTGCCGAACCATCAAAGCTGTTCTCAATCTCTATAAAATACATATTCTTTGCACGGAAAGACCGTATAGTAATATAGGTTTCCGCATCCGGCTGCTTTTCCCGCATCTGCATACAGGCTTCCACCGCATTATCCAGCCCGTTGTTTAAGATGATCCCCATGTCATAAGCTTTTATCGTAACAGCATCCGTCAGCATAAATTTGCTGGCATCCAGCCTGATCCCCTTTACCTTCTTTGCCGCATAGCGGAACTTGCTGCCGACCACCGCATCGCTTACGGCATTCCCCGTATGCACCCTGCTGTCGATCTGCTCCACCGACTGGCGCATCCCCTCAAAATACTGCCGGATTTCCTCATCCTCCCCGCTGTACCTTTTCTGTATCAGATTCTGCAGGACTGCCATGTGGTTCTTCATATCATGCTTGACCGAGCGGATTCCGTCATACAGATGTTCCATCTCCACCATAGAACTCTGCATCTGCGTGATCTGGTT